>NZ_JBLYNS010000038.1:0-35933 GCF_049310205.1 Endozoicomonas sp. ALC013
CCTTAAGTCCGACAGGCTCCCAGGCCAGCAAACCATACGCGGAAACCACTGAATTGGGGCAAATCGAACAATGACATACACCACATTTAACCGGGAACACTTCAATGCTACTCAGGAGCCCATGTTCTTTGGCCGTAATGTCAATGTATCCCGTTATGATGTCCAGAAATACCCGATCTTTGAGAAGCTGATTGAGAAGCAGCTCTCCTTTTTCTGGCGTCCTGAGGAGGTGGACCTCTCAACCGATCGCCGTGACTTTGCTGCGCTTCCCGATCATGAAAGGCACATCTTTCTCAGCAACCTGAAATACCAGACCCTACTGGACTCGGTGCAGGGCCGCTCACCGAACGTTGCCCTGCTGCCTATTGTTTCCCTGCCGGAACTGGAAACCTGGATCGAAACCTGGGCCTTCAGTGAGACCATCCACTCCCGTTCCTATACCCATATTATCCGCAATATCGTCACCGAACCGGCCCGTATCTTCGACGATATCGTGACCAATGAGGCGATTACCAAACGCGCCCGGGACATCACCCGCTACTACGACGCCCTGATCGAAGGTGTCAGCCTTTACCATCAGCTGGGTGAAGGTAAACACACCGTTAACGGCGAAGAAATCAACATCAGCATTACCGACCTGAAGCGCAGGCTCTACCTCACTGTGGTGTCTGTGAACGTATTGGAAGCGATCCGTTTTTACGTCAGTTTTGCCTGCAGCTTTGCCTTTGCCGAGCGCTCCACAATGGAGGGCAATGCCAAAATCATCAAATTGATCGCCCGCGATGAAGCTCTTCACCTGACCGGCACCCAGCATATCCTGCAACTGCTGGCCGATGGCAAAGATGACCCGGAAATGGCAGTGATTGCCCGTGAGCTGAAAGACCAGGCCAGGCAGATTTTTATCGACGCGGCAGAACAGGAAAAAGACTGGGCAGACTACCTGTTCCGTGATGGCTCCATGATTGGCCTGAACCGGGACATTCTTGGCCAGTACGTTGAATACATCACCAACCAGCGGATGGTTGCCGTCGGCTTTGAACCGGCGTTTGCCATCAAACAGAACCCTCTGCCCTGGATGAACAGCTGGCTTAACAGCGACAACGTTCAGGTTGCGCCTCAGGAGGTGGAGGTCAGCTCCTACCTGGTTGGACAAATAGACAGCGAAGTGCAGTCCGAAGATTTCAGCAACTTTTCGCTATAAGTCCTGCATTAAAAAACAGTGTAAGCAGTTCCGATACCCAACGTCCCATAGCCAGGCCTGTTTCAAGCCTGGCTGATACAGGCGAAACACCATGGCTCATATTGTTAAGATTCTTGAAGGCTTCAGCTTTATTCCCCGCAAAGAGCTGACGCTTCTGGAAGCCCTTGAGCAGGAAAACGTCGACATGGAGTATCAATGCCGTGAAGGGTTTTGTGGCAGCTGCCAGGTCACCCTTGTTGATGGTGAAGTCACCTATACCACCGACCCCATCGCCTTTATTCCGGAAGGAAAAATACTGACCTGCTGCTGCCAGCTGAACAGTGACGTCACCATTGAAATCCCGGGCGGGTGCAAAATGAAGAAACACAACTTGTAAGCCTGTTATTCCACCCTCATCAGCGGATCAGGCGCTTTGATTAATCCCCTCACACCTTTAAATTTGAACGTTAGCCTCTTTTTCTGGTCATAGTTATTAACCTCTGGTTTTATATTGGTCAGGAAAGCCCCATGCACCCTAACTCTATACGCCTAATCATTGCAGTCCCCTTACTGCTGAGCATTCTCAGTTTGTTCGCTATTGCTGACGCCACGCCACAGGCGTCTGGCATCACCGCTGAATGGACTGCGCCGCCACCCGCCAATTCCGGCATGGAGCCTGAACAAACGCCCGAATCCAATGAAAACGATCAACAGCAAACCGTTCAAAAAAGAACCGTAGACTACCGGGCCACCACTGAACTGCTATTGGAGCGTTACCCCTATGCCTTGATGAGCTATTTTTCCGAAATGGACGCAATCCTGACCTCCGATGATCCGGAAAAACAGATATTTGCTATTTTCAGGCTCTCTTACCTGGGCTCCAGACAGTTTCTATTCGTGGCGGACCCGGAAGCCATCCCTGAGCAATGGCAGCCCCATTTTACCAGCACCGCCGAGGAGAAACGAAAATCTGGCCAGACCCGCCACCAGATAATCGGCCAGGTCACTATCCCGGACTCGAACATCAAGGTCAGGGTATTTAAACTGACTGAAGACCCTTCATCCAACGCCCAGACCAAGAGCAAGATCGTTCTGGCCCTGGCCGGTGAAAAGTCCGATGAGGCTGTCCAATGCCTGGTTACCCAATCAAAACCCGCTCACCCCGGCAGCTCTCCCTGCTCTCTTGCGGTAAAACAGCTGCAGGATATCAGCGATCTCGCTGATTCCCTGAAAGATATGTATCCGGACCATTCAGTGGAGATAACCGGTTACTCCTTCAGCGGCGCTATTGCCCAGGCCGCCATGTCAATATCCGAGACCATTGAGCAAGCCTACATTTTCAACAGCTACGGTATTCACCCAAGCTGGTTGGCAGGTATGCCCGACAGCCGATTGGCCAGAATTCATCACTCCTATGTTGAAGGCAGCTTTCTTCATGGACAGGACTATAATCCGCTCAGCCGATATTCCCGATGGAAACTGCCGCCGAACAAGGTGGTGGTTGCCGGGATGAAGATTCCTTCCAGCGGGCTTGAAACCAACATACGACATATCTACCAGCTGAACCATCATGACAGCTGGCTGGACACCTTTTATAACTTTGTCACCAGCATCTGGATCTTACACTCCAAAGAGTCGGTTCTAAGGGCATTTGAGGCAAGTTTAAAGCTTGATCTCCCCTGGTAATTTCTTCAGACAAGAGCGTGAGCGGGACTGGCCAGTCTCCGGTCAGGCCGCCGCCCCTGGCCAGAACACTGAAATCCCTTGACCAACGACAGTTGAAGTGTAAAATGCCATACAATTTGTCAACCGGACTGCTTTTACCCAACAAAGAAGCTGACTGATTGACCAAAAAGAGTTAACCTGAACGACACTCACCCGGGATAAGGTTTCGATGACACTGCACATGAACCGTCAGTCAATCAAAAGAACAAGCAGAATCCTTATTACTGGTGCTAACCACTTTATCTGTATTGCAAAATAAAGCCCCTTGATCCAGGGGCTTTTTTTTGACTTGAAAATGACCAAAGGCGACAGGTATTACCCCCATGGGAAACAGGTTCTTTAACAGGAACATTATCTCCATAGCCGACCTTACCCGGGAAGATATGGAACAGATTCTTGCAGTGGCAGCTGAACTCAAACACACGCCACGCCCCGGTCTATTGCAGGGCAAAGTGATTGCCAGCTGTTTTTTTGAGGCATCCACCCGCACACGCCTCTCGTTTGAAACAGCCGTTCAGAGGTTAGGCGGCACCCTGATTGGTTTTGCTGACGGTGGCAACACCTCTGCCAAAAAAGGGGAAACCCTCGCGGACTCCATCAAAATCATCAGCTCCTATACCGATGCGGTGGTGATGCGCCACCCTCAGGAAGGTGCTGCCCGGCTGGCCTCGGAATTCTCCAGTGTCCCCATTATCAATGGCGGCGACGGCTCCAACCAGCACCCAACCCAAACCCTGCTGGACCTGTTTAGTATTCGCGAGTGCCAGGGTCGACTGGATAACCTGAAAGTCACCTTTGTCGGTGACCTGAAATATGGCCGGACGGTGCACTCCCTGGCTCAGGCCCTGACCCACTTTAACGCAGAATTTAATTTTATTGCCCCGGATGCACTGGCAATGCCGGACTACCTCCTGCAGGAACTGGATGAAAAAGGCATCCGTTGGCGTCGGGCGGAAAGCATCGAAGAAGTGGTTGCCGATACAGATATCATCTACATGACCCGGGTTCAGAAAGAGCGATTCGATGAAACCGAGTATAAGCACATCGCCTCAAACTATGTACTGACCAATGAAACCCTGAAACAGGCACCTGCACACCTGAAAGTACTGCACCCGCTGCCAAGGGTTGATGAGATAGCCGTTGAAGTCGATCAAACCCCCCACGCCTATTACTTTGAACAGGCCCGAAACGGGGTATTTGCCCGTCAGGCCCTGCTGGCCCTGATTCTCAATGAATCCTTTGATGACCAGATGTGAGGAATGATCGATGAGTAACAAACTTCAGGTTGAAGCCATCTGCCAGGGCACTGTCATCGACCATATTCCGGCGGGACAGGGGGTAAAAATCCTTGACCGTCTTCATCTGCTGAACAGTGAAGCACGTATTACCGTGGGCTTTAATTTGCCCAGTAAAGCCCGGGGCTTCAAAGATATTATAAAAGTCGAGGGACGGATGTTTACCGAACAGGAGGCCAATGAACTGGCACTGTTCGCACCCAGCGCAACCATCAACGTGATTGATGATTACCGGGTGGTGGATAAGTTCACCATGGCCATTCCGAAAACGCTGAGAGCCGCGTTTGCCTGCCCCAACTCTAACTGCATTACGCATAATGAACCGGTGGCAAGCTATTTCTACCTGCGTCAGAAAAGTCATGATATCCAGCTGAAGTGCCACTATTGCGAAAAATCCTTCAGCAAGGAAATTGTGGCAGAACTCAGATAACGGCAAGAGGGCGTTCAATGGCAGATAAAGAGCGCCTTCTATTTCCGGCCTGATCAAACAACTGATTGAAATAAAAAATAAAATCCTTCCTTTCCCACCAATGTCTAACTTCCAGACACGGCATCTCTACCTATTATTAAATTTTCAGCCAGATGGTGGGTGACAACTATGAGTTCTTGTCCAATATCTAATTTTATCGGTAATCGCTGCATGCCAGACCCTGTAAGAGCGGAGTCTGTTGGGGAAAAGAACCAGAAATTTGCTGAAGAAGCCAGCTTTTTCACCGCCTTGTTCAAAAATCTCACGGTACGACCAGTGCCTGATCCTGGCTTGATGATGGTTCTTAACAAGCAGTGGCTGGAAAGGAAAAAAAGAAAAGTGTCCAAAAAAGGCAAGTCTGAACAATTGTGGCTGGGCAAGCGGGCGGATGATGAGCCATCTGGCGAGTGGGGAAAATTCGAGGACGATTGACCAGACCGTGTTAACTGCACGGCATCCCATTTAGCCGTCGCCGGATTTGCCTGGTGGAAAGACACTATTTCCATGATTCGCGCGAATCCGTACAGTTCGTTTGATTTGTCCATTAAATCGGCGCGATAATACGCCATGTCATTTACCGTGAAGATCCTCTCAAGGTTGCTCTCACGCTATACCATACCCACTCCCACCGTAAAGTGGGCATGGTATTAACCAGCTAACTTCTTCCTCGCCCATCTCTGCGACGATCAGGATAAAGATTGTATCCTTATAGCTGGCTCACCCGGCTGCCAATTGGTAAAGCCATTGTTCAGGACTGAAAGGAACGAGATTAAGGCATTGAGTGGTTTTCTAGGATTTTTTAAGAAAAGCAGCGCGAGTAAAGACGCTTCCCCTGAAAAAGGGAAGAAAGCGCTTTCCGGCAGCAAAAAACAGGCTGCGCATTCCAGAAACAACGTCAAATCATCAAAGCGTCCGAAGCGGACAAGCAGCAGAAAGTCAGACCGTCCTGCCCGGGCTCAGGAAAGCTGGAGTATTGATCAGTTCCAGGTAGCGCCTGACCCTGAAAAGACCCGCTTTCATGATTTTGCCCTGCCCGGCGAACTGATGCATGCGATTGCTGACCAGGGCTTCAAGTACTGCACACCAATTCAGGCAGAGGTGCTGGGCAGCACTCTGGCGGGTCGGGATGCGATCGGCAAGGCTCAGACGGGAACCGGTAAAACGGCAGCATTTCTGATCAGCACGATCAAGCAGCTGATTGACACCCCGGCACCGGATACCCGCTACCTGGGCGAGCCACGCGCGGTCATTATCGCCCCTACACGGGAGCTGGCGTTGCAGATCGGTAAGGACGCTGAAGCCCTGACCCAATACCTTCCGCTGCACGTTGTCACCGTGGTGGGTGGTATGGATTATGAGAAACAGCGTAAACGTATCGGCGAAAATTATGTGGATATTCTCGTTGCCACGCCCGGGCGTCTGCTGGACTACTGTGAGCGTAAAGACCTGTTTCTGGACCTGGTTGAAGTCATGGTGATCGACGAAGCGGACCGCATGCTGGACATGGGTTTTATCCCGCAGGTACGGCGTATTATCCGCATGACGCCAAGACCGGGAGACCGTCAGACGCTGCTATTCTCGGCAACATTCACAGATGATGTATTAAGGCTTGGAGAACAGTGGACCTGGAACCCGGTAAAGGTTGAGATTGAGCCTGACAGTGTGGCCACCGACACGGTGGAGCAAAAGGTTTACATTCTCTCATCGGAACAGAAGTTTCCCCTGCTGGTAAACCTGATTAACCATCACCAGCTGGAAAAAGTCATTGTTTTCACCAATCGCAGGGACCAGACCCGCAAGCTGACCGAACAGCTGCAAAAGGTTGGGATCAGGGCAGACCAAATCTCCGGCGAAGTTCCCCAGAACAAGCGCCTCAGGACTCTGGAAGATTTCCGCTCCGGAAAAATTTCAGTACTGGTGGCTACCGATGTTGCTGGCCGGGGCATCCACATTGACGGAATCAGCCATGTGATCAACTACAACCTGCCTGAAGACCCTGATGACTACGTCCACAGGATTGGCAGAACCGGGAGAGCGGGGGCGAGCGGAACCAGCATCAGCTTTGCCTGTGAAGATGATTCGTTCCTGATTCCGGATCTTGAAGCGCTGCTCGGGGATAAACTGAAGAAGGACTACCCACCGGAACAGCTTCTTGTTGATCCCCGAAACACTAAGCACCGATAAGCTAATAGAGCAGGCGAATGCTAACGATTCGCCTGCTGACATGGGAGAGAACAGTAATAATCAAAAGAAATATCGATCAAAAAAACAGTAAAATTTTTATAAAAAAATACGATATATCCTTTCAAGCATAAGAGTAAAACACATTCACTTAAACCCTTTAGGAGGAGAAAAAAATTTTTTTATTCTTCATCGAAATTTAGCCTTGCCGGATTAACGCTTTTCGATAAGAATCAAATATGAGTAACCCAAAAACAGACAAGGGAGCTGCCTATGGGACATGCCCTGGAAACCAGGCCAGAAAACTCACCCATCACAACCACCTACATACTGGACAGTAACGTCCTGATTCACGACCCTAACTCTATCCTCAACTTTGAAGAACATCAGGTAATCATTCCCATCACCGTTCTGGAAGAACTGGACAAACTCAAGAACGGCAAACAAACCATAGCCGCCGACTGTCGTCAGGCCATACGACTGATTGATAATATTCTGGGTACTGCAACACCTGCGGAGATAGAGCAGGGAGTCCCTATCCAGAGAAGCCACAGCAAGGAAACATCCGGCACACTCTCCATCATGATGAGTCATGCCGACGATAAAATCACCACACTCCCCAGCAGTAATAACGACAACCAGATAATTAACGACATCTGTCAGTATCAGAAAGCCCATCCGGACCGGCAGTTCATACTGGTCACCAAAGACATAAATATGCGCCTCAAAGCCCGGGGCTGCGGTATTCTTACCGAAGACTATCACAGTGACCAGCTGGTCAGTGATATTGGCTTACTGACCAAAGGTTATATCCACTATGAAGGCAACTTCTGGGACCGGGTCAATGAAGTAAAAACAGTACAGCTTGATGGCAAAACCATTCACACCCTGGATAAAAGTGAGTTTGCCGAAGAGTTGTATCTCAACAAGTTCCTTTTAGACGACCAGGGGTTTGTAGCAAAAGTCATTGACCTATCGGACGACCAGGTAAGTCTTCAACACTACAGCAGAGAAAGCCTGATGCATCAGGAAGCCTGGGGGTTGAGACCCTTGAACATCAACCAGGCCATGGCCCTGAATCTGCTGCTTGACCCGGATGTGCATCTGGTGAATCTCAATGGTGCCGCCGGTTCTGGCAAGACCATTCTGGCCCTGGCAGCCGCCATTGAAATGACCATTGCCACGAAACAATACCGGAGAATTATTGCCACCCGTTCCACCCGGGGATTGGATGAAGACATTGGCTTCCTGCCAGGTACCGAGGCTGAAAAAATGGAACCCTGGCTGGGGGCTATTACCGATAACCTGGAAGCGCTGCACAATGATGACGAATCCACCAACAGCAGTGTGGAGTACATACTCGACCGGGTACCGCTGCATTTCAAATCCCTGAACTACATCCGTGGCAGGAGTTTCCAGCAGAGTCTGATCATCATTGATGAATGTCAGAATCTGACTCCCCACCAGATCAAAACCATCATCACCCGCGCCGGTGTCGGCAGTAAAGTGATCTGCCTTGGCAACCTGGCCCAGATCGACACCCCTTATCTGGCCGCCACCAGCTCCGGCTTAACCTATATGACTGAGCGCCTGAAGCATTTCCCCAATGGAGGTTCAATGCAGCTTCAGGGTGTACCAAGGTCACCACTGGCAGCGTACGCTGAAACCCATCTGTAGCTCATTCCTCTTCACGACAAAGCCCCGGATCGCCGGGGCTTTCTATTTATTAACAAATTGATCACACTCCTGCTTCTTAAAGTGATAGCCATTATCAATGGACATGATAGGTCTTATTAACCCATTCAACCCTATTAAAGAAACGCTCCCTGCTCTACTATTGTCATCATTATCTTAAGCTTGAAAAATCAGGGAGAGTTGAATGCTGCTCGTTATTTCTCCAGCGAAAACCCTGGACTATGACACACCACCCACAACAAGAAAATTCACTCAGCCAGACTTTCTTGACCAGTCCGCCCTACTGATTGAAGAGCTCCTTGAATTAAGCCCGGCAGCGATTGGCAGCCTGATGAGCATCA
Source organism: Endozoicomonas sp. ALC013 (assembly GCF_049310205.1). Lineage (NCBI taxonomy): Bacteria > Pseudomonadati > Pseudomonadota > Gammaproteobacteria > Oceanospirillales > Endozoicomonadaceae > Endozoicomonas > Endozoicomonas sp. ALC013. Next base: position 8,887 of record NZ_JBLYNS010000038.1, read on the forward strand.
GTGATAAGCTGTCCCAGCTCAATGCCGCCCGTTTCCAGGCATGGTCAACACCGTTCAGTCCGGATAATGCCAAGCAGGCGGTACTGGCCTTCAAGGGGGATGTATACACCGGTCTCGACGCAGAAACACTGAGTGAAAAGCAGCTGTCATTTACCCAGAAACACCTGCGAATTCTCTCTGGCCTTTATGGCCTGCTTCGCCCGCTGGATTTAATGCAGGCTTACCGTCTGGAAATGGGCACGCGATTTGCCAATCAGCGGGGGAAAGACCTTTACCAGTTCTGGGGAAGCAGGATTACAGAGCAGCTGAACAACGAGCTGGCCAGTCAGAAGAGCCAGGTACTGGTCAACCTCGCGTCCAATGAATATTACAAGTCTGTTCAGCCAAAGCAGATTAATGGCCAGATTATTACGCCGGTATTTAAAGACTGGAAGAACGGTCAATATAAAATCATCAGTTTCTACGCCAAAAAAGCCCGGGGCCTGATGTGTCGCTATATTATCGACCATAATATTGATCAGCCAGAAAAAATGAAAAGTTTTAACTATGAAGGTTATGCCTTTAATGAGGCCATGTCCTCGGATAAAGAGTGGGTTTTCACCCGGGAAGGGGACAGGGCAGAAAATAAATAAAAACGCCGGTCAGCTAAATAAAGCTGACCGGTAACAATTTCCTCCTGCTGCCGATATCACTAACAATATTACCGGCCAGCCTACTTAATTATGTTCAAACTACCCAGAAACCCACTTTGTCACCAAGCGCCAGGAGTCGGGGGTTCAGGCCCTGTCCACACCAATTATGAGCCAACGCCAAAAGAGGCTGAGGCACCGGTTGGTAGCCATAGAGGCAGGAAAATTGAAAATGCCGATACCACAAGCTACTTGGCGGAACAGAAAAGCGTGGTAACCGGTGCAGACAGTCCATCGCCGCTAAAAACAGAAGCGACCCAGGTACCCGCTCATCACACGACGGGTTTAAAAGAGAATAAACCGGATAGCCAGGCTGCAAAACTTTTGCAGCAACGGACTGATTTACTGCAACGGGCAGACAGTGTTCTTGGTGCCATTAACGCCAGGAAAGTCGTCGGTATTTCGCTGGAAGCGCTGGAAAAAGCTCAAGCTAATAGCCCTGAGCAGGTGCTGGCAATGCTCAGGAGTATGGAGTTCCCGGCTGGCCTTAGCGTTAAAATCACCCTTAAGTCTCAGTCCGAAAAACCACTGAGCCTGATACCCCCGGGCGATGAATTGGAGAACCAGAAGAATCTTGACCAGTTAATGGAAAAAACCGTAGAGGCCCTTAAGCGTCAGCAGCATACCAATACAGAAGCAAGTGTCAGTGAAGCCGAAGAAATAAGACAGTCCCTCGTGCGCAACGATAACGAGATTGCGGGCAGGGAAACCCTGGGCCAGGGTGAAGGCGCACAGGCGTTTGACAAGCTCAGTAACAGAAAGTGTGCAATCACCGTTCATCATCGAAACCCCGTTGAGAAAAGCTATGTCGAGACCAGGCACCATGATACAAGCGCCCGGCCAGCAACAGAGGAAAGTTCGGCTATCACTGCCAGAGAAGATTCTCCGGGTATTGAGAAAGGTAATGGTCACCCTGAAGAGCAAGACTTAACCACAACAACTTCTTCCGGTGCACAGAAGCCAGCTGCCCCCATAGTCACCGATTCACCTGTAAACACTCAGCCTCCACCTCCGGTTTATCCCGTACCACTGCCTTTAGTGAGTTCGCAAACCGTCGTTCCACCTCCGCATGAAGAGGCCGAACCGGCTTTACCAAAGAGTGAACAGCAGGCTACTGACGCAGTCGCGCAAAGCTCTCCACTTATTCAGGAGACAGAACAAGAAAGCACTCCCGCAGCTGAACATACAGAGAGTATGCCAACAGAAGAAGACCTCGCTGTCACCGAGCCCGTTTCAGCTTTGAAAGAGCAAACTGACGCCGTACCAGACAGCGCAGAGAGTCCACAGGAAACAATGCCCGTTGATAGTCTCTCCCCCTTGCCGGAAACCATACCAGCACCATCCCTCGCCCGGGAAGAAATCCGGGAATCAGCCTCTGTCCCGGCAGAACAATCCGACGTTGAGCCAGCAATGGCACTGCAACAGGCAGAACCGTCAACGGACCCGATAACGGAACAGACGGCCAAATCACAAGTCCGACAGCCAGAAAAACAAGAGAACTTGCATGCAGCACTGCTCAGAGAGCTAAAAAATAGACAAAGGGAACTAAAATCAACAAAGCCAAACCAGCCCATCGAAGGCAATAGCACTCAAACCAGTGACAGACTTTCACCCAATGACGATACGGCAAACACACCAAAAGCCTCTCGGCCCGGGAGTCACCCCGAACTCATGGCGGAATTGACCAAAAAACTGGCCGACAGAAGACCCAAAACACCAGAAGAAGTTGACACTCTGGATAGCAATGTTGCCAGGAAATGGGCTCAGACGGCGGAGAGATTGGAAAATAGCCACCTTCCCTTTATCGATGAACTGATGGAAAAAGTAGCGGCAAGAAACAGAGCAATGGAAGAAACGGCTCAGCCCTCCCAGTCGGCACTATCATCCAACGGTTACAAGCCTGCTGAAACAACGGTTTCCTTTCCACCGTTCCCTGCGGCGAATGAGTTACCGGCCGGGCAGAGAAGCTCTTCTCAGACGAATAGCAAGGCAACCAGTAACATTGCCGTACCAAAGGGCGAAACGAAAACCACATCATCCGGTAACAAGACGTTTAACGATGCCCAGTTTAAAGCAGAGTTGGAAGCCGCCGTGGCAAAGATGCTGAGAAGAAGTTCAGATACCATGGATGCTGACGACATCACAGACTCGTCCGTATCTGATGACCAGCTCCCGGAGGATGTAACCGCTGACCTGAACAACATAAATGCCGCCCTCTCTCCAGAAGAACCGGGAGAAACCGCTCAGCCAATTTTGAACAATGATGCCACAACGCCATTGGCTCCCGCTGCACCACCAGTACCTCCACCAATATCCCAGGAAATATTGTCCGCCAGGACCAGGAAGGCTCCGGCATCAACCAGCACTGCTCAGGCCAATAGCCCGGACAACGCAAACAAAACGGAATCAGGTAACGGAGCTAAAAGCAAGCCATCAAACCAGGGCTTCTTTGGCAGTGAGACATTCAAAAAAGCTCTGGAAAACGCTGCTACCGCCATGGATAACAAGCGTCAGAGCAGCGACAAGGATATTGAGCAACAAATCCAAGAGGCAAAAAAAGAGGCAAAGGAAAAAAAAGAGCAGGCACCCAACCCCAATGATCTGTTTGGTTCTCTGAGAAAGAGATTGTTTCCAATCAGGCAAGCCAATGATGGTAAAGACAAAGAAGACGATTTTAATTAAGCACCACACATTCCGGTGAGTTCAATGTAACCTGGCTGACCGGTAATGTCGCCTTTAGGCGATAACGTTCCCGTATCTGTCATGTCTGCGGGGTTCTTTGAGCTTTATGATCATGAAAATGCAGTTATAACCCAATGGCACTGACTTAAGGCCTCAGCCCTTGAATTATCAAGGGCTGAGGCCTTAAGTCAGTGCCATTGGACCATACTCCCCATTTTATCCGGATCAAAAACAATCAATGGCTTCGACTCAGGATACAGGCAAGCTATATACACATTAGTGACATTTCCCGCCAGAAATGCAGGCATTGCCATAAATGCATTAACTCTTGAAGAAAAATTCACACGTTGCTCAGCTGTTTCAAAAGGCAACCCTGAAAAACCTTTTTCCCACTGCTTGAGTATGTCCATTTCTTTGTGTCTATAGCGTTCAATCACGCTACCGCATTGAGCTTTTTCTTCTACATAATCGCTGGTCGATAACTCCGACAGCACAGAATCAATTTCTTTCAGTTGGTGTGAGAAAGCCTCTAAAAATCTTGATTTATAATCTTTCGATGGCGCTATATGCTCAAGAATCTCTTCCTCTGTAGCATGGATGGATGGCGCATATTCATCATCCGAAGTAGAGCTTTCAATAACATCCATAAACTCATTTAATCTTCCCTCCAAACGATCAGACAGATGCCTTTCATAGCTTTCAATATCTGAAGCTAGCACCTGAAGAGAGAATAACACTGAAAAAAAAGCGATAAATCTAGACATAAAAATGCTCACCGGAAGGCAAAGCTAATAAGCTGCCAGTTCAAAACCAGCAGCTACCTATACTTCTAATTATTGTCTGTAAAATTGTCCAGGTTTCTCTGGGTTGCAGCATTAGTAGCAGCAGTATTTGATTTATATATTCCAACTTTTTTGGTTATTGCCGACTTACGTAATTTAGACAAACCAATTCTGGGTAGGTAAACTCTAAAGAAATGCCATTTTATACGTCAACGCCATTTTATTGACAGCGCAAAATAACTCACAGATTTTTAAGATATATCTTACAAATGCTCATGACCGACATTCCCGCTGTGTCAGGATAGTTGTCCCGTTCACTGATTAACCAATAAAAACCAAACAGTGGGCGATGGACGTTGAATATGCCTCGTTTTTCAGAGGAACGTAAATCAGCTGTTTTGAAAAAACTGTTACCACCACACAATCGCTCTGTGCCGGATGTTGCCAGAGAGGAAGGTATCAGCGAATAAACCCTGTATAATTGGCGTAAAAAACTACGGGACAAAGGATTGCCTGTGCCAGGAAGCGAACAAAAATCAGAACAATGATCGGCAGAAAGTAAGTTTGCCGTGGTCGTTGAAACCGTAGTTTTGTCAGAAACCGAGTTGAGCGAATACTGTCGCAAAAAAGAGCTTTACCCTCAACAAGTCAAGGAGTGGAAGCACGCTTGTATTTCAGGTGCTGATCAGACTTCTCAGCATGAAGACTAAGAAATCAAGCAATTAAAACAAGAGCGCAAACACATCCAGAGCCTTGAAAAAGAGCTTCGCCGTAAAGACAAGGCGTTGGCAGAAGCTGCTGCCCTGCTGGTGCTGTCAAAAAAGCTCGATACCTTCTACAGAAGACAGTCGTCAGTGGATGCTGAAGTTTGAGCGGTTTTATAACAATGAACACCGTCATAGCTCAATCCGCTTTGTGACACCAACACAACGTCATGAGCAAAGTATCAGGAAATCCTGAAGCACCGGAAACAGGTGTATACCAAAGCGCGAGAAGCTAATCCAATGCGTTGCTCAGGAGGTATCAGAAACTGGGAGCCTGCAGGGTCCAGTAGCACTGAATCCTGAGCGGTTGTCAGAAGTAAGCATTGACGAGAAAAAGGCCGCCTAAAATTCAGTTTTCGGGACAACTATCTTGAAAAACTCTTTTAGAAACAAAACATAACAGAAAATTTTTTAAAATCTGAATAATATTCCTTTCAGTTTTATTCGGCACACTTTCTGCGTGCTTCTTTCTTAGCGGTATCATCCACTGACAGTCAATTTCAGGAAACGACTTGTCAGAGTACTGCTCAATAGACTTTTGTGGAGTTTCATGTCTATGGTTTCGCGCCAAGGCCGTTTATTTGTTCTTTCCTCTCTGGCTTTTGCCGTATTCACTGGTAATGCCGTTGCAGGTGGCTTTGAAAAAGCGACCATGTGGGACGCGAAATACGCTGCCCTGGCCGGTGCCGCTGTTTCTTCCGTTAATACCTCCAGCGCCGTTTTCTACAACCCGGCGGGTCTGGCTCGTATTGAGGGCAATGATTTTGCCCTGAATGCCTCTCCTACCTTTGTTCAGACCAACGGTCCTGCTGAAGGCGATAAATCCTATGTGAAAGGTGAGAGAAACTTTGTTCCCAATGCTGGTATAACCGGCGCTTTTCGGCTGAATGAAAAGTTTGTTATGGGTTATGGTTTCTACGGTGCCGGTGGTGCTTCTGCCAGTTATGAAGATGTTACTGTCGGTAGTGTTGTACCGATCATGGGTAACATGGTTGATCTGCGCATGACTGGCGAGTATTCAACCGATATCAAGATAATGGAAGCCGGCCTGGCACTGGCTTATCAGATCAATGACAACTGGTCTATCGGGGGCACCTATCGTTTAACTTATGCCCGGGCTGATATCAATCTGGCTTCAAAGGTCGGTCCTGCTGGTGCGCTTGTGGGCTACAATGACCTTTCCGGCTTTAACACATTTGGTGTGCGTCTTGGCGCGATGTATCGCTCCGATGATAACCGCTGGGGCTGGGGCCTGAATTACCGCTCTGACGTTAATATAGAAGCAGACGGCAAAGCTAGCTTTGAATTGGGCCCTATAGATCGTCCGATTTATGCAGGCAGAGACGCTACCGCTAAAACAGCATTACCAACCCAGATTTCCACAGGTGTAGACTACAGTCTGAATGATGACTGGAAGCTGTTTGGTGAAGTTACCTGGTCGCAGTACAGCTCTATTGAAGCGATCAAGTTTGTCAGCAGTGAAAGAAATCTGGCTGTAGACAGCATTAATACTAACTGGAATGACCAGTGGAACTTCCGCTTTGCTACTGAGTACACCGGCATGGACAACTGGGCGTTGAGAGCAGGTTATATTTATACAACAGCCGTGACCCCAGAAGAATACGCCGCACCAACCTTCTCCACTCCTGCTGGTGCTCATACCTTTACCATGGGTGCAGGTACCACCTTGATGGACGACAAATTGGCACTTGATATGGGAGCAGAATATAACTTAGCTAAAAATGATACGGTAAAAGGAGGTGGTGACCTGACCGCTACTTCAAAAGCCAGCTCTGGCAAATACGACACCAATGCCTGGGCACTGCACGCCACTCTGCGCTACAAGTTCTAATTTTGATTGCCAAGTGACATAAAATACCGGCGTGAACCATTCATGCCGGTATTTTTTTATTAACCCAAAACCGGTTTGAGTTCCCTGGTACATCATTTCGATGAGTACAATCTCCGTTCACCCTGAGCGGAGTCGAAGGGTGATTGGCACGATCTATCAGAGTCCGGAGTTTCCGCCTTTAGGCCCTATGGGTCCTTCGACAAGCTCAGGACGAACGGAGTGCGGAGGCACGACAACCCGTCAAACTCATTGAAACAATGTACTAGTGATTCAACACCTGCCCAAGAAACCTGCGGGTTCGCTCTGAACGTGGGTTGCTGAAAAACGCTTCCGGCGGAGCCTGTTCAATAATCTGACCTTCATCCATAAAGATCACCCGGTCAGCCACCGTCCGGGCAAAGCCCATTTCATGGGTAACACAGAGCATGGTCATCCCTTCCTGCGCCAGCTCGACCATAACCTCCAGCACTTCTTTAATCATCTCCGGATCAAGGGCAGAGGTGGGCTCATCAAACAGCATGACTTCCGGATTCATACACAGGCTTCGGGCAATCGCCACCCGCTGCTGCTGGCCACCAGACAGTTGTCCGGGATATTTATTGGCCTGATCCGGAATCCTCACCCGCTCCAGGTATTCCATGGCCAACTTTTCCGCAGCCTTTTTTGACTGCTTACGGACCCAGATAGGTGCCAGTGTACAGTTCTCCAGAATGGTCAGATGTGGAAACAGATTAAACTGCTGGAATACCATTCCCACTTCACGACGGATGGTTTCTATATTTTTCAGGTCATTGGTCAGTCGGGTGCCATCCACCACAATGCTGCCTTCCTGATGCTCCTCAAGGCAATTAATGCAGCGGATCAATGTGGACTTACCAGAGCCGGAAGGCCCACAGATAACGATCTTCTCCCCCTTCTTAACGTTCAGGTTAATATCACGCAGCACATGAAATTGACCATACCATTTATTCAGGCCACTGATCTCAATCAGGCTGGCCTGCTCAACAGCGGCTTCACGCTGAATCGTCACCTCTGGCTGGCCACTTTTCGGTAATGGCTTTTGCAGACGAGGCTCGTCAAGATAATCACTCATACCATTGGCATCCCTGATTTCATTATCGCTGTAATTGTTGTTCCAATCGCTGGCTGTACTTTGATATGCCAAAACAGAAGACCCAGAAAACCAGCCCGGCAAACAGATAGCCCTCTATGGAGTTACCCAGCCAGGCGGGATCATTCAGCCCGGCCTGAATAATGGCCAGCAGATCAAACAGGCCGATAACCAGTACCAGACTGGTGTCTTTAAACAGGGCAATAAAGGTATTTACCACCCCGGGAATAACCAGTCTCATAGCCTGGGGCAGGATAATCATAATCATCCCCTGCCAGTAACTCAGGCCAAGACTGTTAAACGCTTCAAACTGTCCTTTGGGGATGGCCTGCAACCCACCTCGCACCACTTCCGCCATATAGGCCGCCTGAAACAGAATAATGCCGATCAGCGCCCGCAGCAGTTTATCGAACACCACCTCTTCCGGCACAAACAGTGGCAGCATGACCGAGGCCATAAAGAGCACAGTGATCAGGGGAACACCGCGCCAGAGTTCAATATATCCGGTACATAAAGACCGTATGACCGGCATATTGGAACGACGGCCAAGGGCCAGCAGCACACCGAATGGCAAAGAGGCGATCATCCCGCACAGTGCCAGCAACAGTGTCAGCATCACCCCACCCCACTGATGGGTCTCCACCTTCTCAAGCCCCAACAGGTCGCCATAAAGCAAAAACCAGGAAACCACCGGCATCAGTACCAGGCTGTAGCCCAACACCCACTTTTTACCGGGTGTCACTTTAAACGACAGCCAGGCAATCAACAGGGCCAGTTGAGCAAAAAAGAGATCTGCCCGCCACTGCTGTTCTTCCGGATAAAACCCGTAAATAAACTGATCAAGCCTTGCGGTGATAAAAGCCCAGCAGGCCCCTTCACTGCTGCAGGCAGTGCTGTCGGTGCCAAACCAGGTAGCCTCAATAAATGCCCACTGCACCAGCGGTGGTACCAATAAATACAGACCGTAAGCAATCAGCAGCGTGGTCAGCGCACTCAGCGGGTTGGCAAACAGATTATTTTTTACCCATGCCAGTACACCGACGGCTGTTGCCGGTGGCTCACGGGCAGGAATCATGTTGCTATCGTAACTGATCATTTCTCTCAACCTTACCGCTCGATAAGCGCCACACGTCTGTTATAGATATTCATCAGCAGGGATACACTCAAACTGATGGTGAGATAAACGGCCATGGTCATGGCAATTACTTCCACCGCCTGCCCGGTTTGGTTCAGGGTTGTGCCGGCAAAGACACTGACCAGGTCCGGATAACCTATCGCTGTCGCCAGTGAAGAGTTTTTGGCCAGATTCAGATATTGATTGGTCAATGGTGGAATAATCACCTTCATCGCCTGGGGAATCACCACCAGGGTCAACACTTTCCCTGGCTTTAGCCCCAGTGACGCGGCAGCCTCTTTCTGCCCTTTCTGGACAGACTCAATACCGGCTCTTACCACCTCGGCAATAAAGGCAGCGGTATAAATGGTCAGGGCCAGTAACAATGCGCCCAGCTCAGGAATGATGGCAATACCACCACGGAAGTTAAAACCTTTCAGCGCTGGCGTATCCAGAACCAACGATGCACCAGAAAAGTGCCAGATAAGCGCAGGAATGCCTATTAATAGTGCAGCCATATACCAGGGCGCACCGGAAATGCCCTTACCGGTTGCCACTCTTCTCTGCCGGTTTCTGGCCCTTAGCAATAACGCCAGACCAATGGCCACCAGGCAACTGACCAGAACCGGCAGCAGCCCCTGCTCAATAATAGGTTTGGGCAGAAAAAGACCACGCAGATTTAAAAAAATGGTATCGCCGAGGGCATAACTTTGCCGGGGATGGGGTAACGCCGCCAGAACGGCGAAATACCAGAAAAAGATTTGCAGCAGTAATGGAATATTGCGAAAGGTTTCAATAAACACCGATGCCATTCTGGCCAGCAGCCAGTTAGACGACAGTCTGGCAACACCCACCAGAAAACCCAACAGGGTGGCGAAGAAGATGCCTAATCCGGACACCAGCAGGGTATTGAGTATGCCCACAACAAAGGTGCGGCCGTAGCTGTGGGATTCGTCATAGGCCACCAGCGATTGAATAATGCCAAAGCCCGCTTCCTGGGAAAGAAAATCGAATCCGGTGCTGATGCCCCGATGCTCCAGGTTGTTCATGGTGTTATTGATCACCCAGACACCGAGCATCACCACCAACAGCACCACAATTCCCTGCATCAACAGCGGTCTGAAGGAGGCATCACGCCATAGCCTCAGCATCTCTTTCAACATCTTCTCCAAAAAGGAGGGTCTTGCATTTTTTTTATGGGATACGTGCTCAGGATCACTCACGACCTAACTCCCTTTTTCTTATCTTGTTCCCGCGCTTCAGAAGTTCTGCAGAAATGCAGGACTGTCCATACTCCCGCTCTCACGCGTTGCGTGCAAGCGGGGTATATGTCATAACGATTGAATTAACGGAAGGGAGGAGCGTAGAGGATACCGCCTTCGTTCCAGAGAGCGTTCAGGCCACGATCGATCTGAAGCGGTGATTCTGCACCTACATTACGCTCAAAGATCTCCTCATAGTTGCCCACCTGCTCGATAATCCGCAGAGACCAGTCATCATCCAGGGCAAGACCTTTACCTTTAGGGCCGTCAATACCCAACAAACGACGTACATTGGGATCAGAAGAGGCTTTTTGCGCGTTGATATTGCCCGAGTTCAGGCCCAGCTCTTCACCATTAATCATGGCGGCCAGGCTCCACTTGACAATATTAAACCACTGGTCGTCGCCCTGACGCACTACGGGACCGAGCGGCTCTTTTGAAATCACTTCTGGCAGAACCACTGCGGAATCAGGCTTGGACAGACGAACTCTCAAGGCATAAAGCTGAGATTGGTCAGAAGTCAGGACATCACAACGCCCCGCATCAAAGCCCTTTGCCGTACTGTCAGAGGTATCAAAGACCACGGGCTGATACTCCATATTATTAGCCCGGAAATAATCGGCAAGATTCAGCTCACTGGTGGTACCGGACTGGATACAGATAGAAGCACCATCCAACTCTTTGGCACTTTTCACACCCAGGTCTTTCTTCACCATAAAGCCCTGGCCGTCGTAGTAAGAGACGCCGGTGAAGTTCAGGCCCAGGGAGGCATCACGGGTCAGGGTCCAGGTGGTATTTCTGGAGAGCACATCAATCTCTCCTGATTGCAGAGCGGTAAAACGCTCTTTAGCGGTAAGCGGTACAAACTTGACCTTGCCAGCATCTTTCAACGTCGCTGCAGCAACGGCACGACAGACATCAACATCCAGCCCACTCCACTGCCCTTTATCATCCGGGTTACTGAAGCCCGGAAGGCCGGTGCTGACACCACAGGCCACATAACCTTTTTCCTTTACCGACTCCAGCGTTGCCGAAGCGCTGGCGACCGGTGCCAAACCCGCTGCCGCCAATGCGCCCAGCGCAGCGACTGTTTTCAGACTTTTCAGCATGAGATCTTTCCTTTGGTGTTGTTATTATTTTCAGCACGGGATGTCCGGCACAGGTTAATCCTGCTCAACCACCTGACAATTGCAACCGCGCTTTGGCTCATGGTTTTTCAACCATACCTGCAAGCAAAAACACTAGCAACTGTTATGCCGTTCATGTTTGTCCTGGCCATCCCTTCTTCTTGTTCAAATTGCTCAGCCTGTACCAAACCTTGCAAAGAAAGTCGTTCAGCTGCTTTCCGGGTTATGTATTAATTGTGTTAAACTGCCGTCCACTTCGATAACCATGCAGTGATAATTCTTCCAATGTCTCAAAGAATCAGCGAACACTACAAGGCCATTATTGAGTCCGTCGGTGAAGATATTCATCGGGAAGGCCTTAGAGATACGCCGCTTCGCGCTGCCAAAGCAATGCAATACCTGACCAGAGGCTATAGCCAGACACTGGAAGAGATCGTTAATGGTGCGGTGTTTGAATCCGACATCAGCGAAATGGTCGTGATCAAAGACATTGAGCTGTACTCAATGTGTGAGCATCATCTGCTGCCCTTTATTGGCAAGTGTCATATTGGCTATGTACCCAATGGTAAGGTGCTCGGCCTATCCAAATTTGCCCGCATTGTGGATATGTTCGCCCGCCGCCTGCAGATTCAGGAAAACATGACCAAACAGATTGCCGATGCCATTATGGAAGTCACCGACGCCAAAGGGGTTGCCGTGGTGATTGAGGCGCAACATATGTGCATGATGATGCGCGGTGTGGAAAAACAGAACTCATCCATGACCTCTTCGGTCATGCGTGGCCTGATGAAAGATAATCAGCCAACCCGGGAAGAGTTTCTGCGTTTTATTCGGTGACAAACCTGATCATTGACAACAAAAAAGCCAGCATTTGCTGGCTTTTTTGTTGCCTGGATTCAACACCAGTCCAGAATCACTTTCCCAGATTGTCCGGACCCCATGATTTCAAAACCTTTGTCAAAATCATCAACCGGGAAGCGGTGCGTAATGATTGGAGAAATATCCAAACCAGACTGCAACATGCTGGTCATCTTGTACCAGGTCTCAAACATCTCGCGACCATAAATACCTTTGATCACCAGACCTTTGAAGATCACCTGGTTCCAGTCAATCACCGTGTCACTGGCTGGAATGCCCAGCAGTGCAATCTTGCCACCGTAGTTCATATTTTCCAGCATCTGCTTAAATGCACGACCATTGCCGGACATTTCAAGGCCCACATCAAAGCCTTCAACCATGCCCAGCTCAGCCATCACGTCCGGCAGACCGGTATTGGCAACATTCACGGCGCGGGTCGCACCCATTTTACGGGCCAGGTCCAGACGGTATTCGTTGACATCGGTAATCACCACATTGCGGGCACCGACATGCCGACAGATGGCTGCCGCCATAATGCCGATGGGGCCGGCACCGGTGATCAGTACATCTTCTCCCACCAGGTCAAAAGAGAGTGCGGTGTGCACCGCATTACCAAACGGGTCAAAAATTGCGGCCAGGTCATCACTGATATCATCAGGAATCGGGAAGGCATTAACCGCCGGAATCACCAGGTATTCGGCAAACGCACCATCACGATTGACGCCAACACCCACAGTAAAGTTGCAGAGATGACGGCGGCCAGCACGGCAGTTACGACAGTGGCCACAGGTAATATGGCCTTCACCGGAAACCCGCTGACCGACCTCAAAGCCACGCACACCGTCACCCATGTCAACGATTTCGCCGACAAATTCATGGCCAACGTGCATACCCACCGGAATGGTGTTCTGCGACCACTCATCCCAGTGATAGATATGCATGTCAGTACCACAAATGGCGGTTTTGCGGATTTTGATCAGTACATCGTTGTAACCCACTTCTGGCATGGGGCGGTCTTCCATCCAGATTCCGGGTTCTGCTTTGCTTTTTGCTAATGTCTTCACAGTGTCAGTTTTCTCAATGGGCTTGCTATTCAATAGCAAGCCTTGTGTGTGAATCAGTGGATAACGCCCAACTCTCGACCAACCCTGGCGAAAGCGGCAATGGCTTTGTCCAGGTGCTCTCTGCTGTGGGCAGCGGACATCTGGGTACGAATTCTCGCCTGCCCTTTTGGCACTACCGGGAAGGAGAAACCAACCACGTAAATCCCTTCTTCCAGCATACGGTCGGCAAACTGGCCAGCCAGTGACGCATCACCCAGCATCACCGGTACAATCGGATGATCGGCTCCGGCCAGGGTAAAGCCCAGCCTGGTCATTTCAGCGCGGAAATAGTCGGCATTATCACGTACCTTCCGGCGCAGCTCTGCGCCTTCAGCCAGCATCTCAAACACTTTGATCGAAGCGGCAGCAATGCTCGGTGACAGCGTGTTGGAGAAGAGGTATGGACGGGAACGATTACGCAACCAGTCAATCACTTCCTTTTTACCGGAGGTGTAACCGCCGGAAGCACCACCCAGTGCTTTACCCAGGGTACCGGTGAGAATATCCACGCGTCCCATAACATCACAGAACTCAGGAGTACCAACCCCTTTCTCACCAATAAAACCGGTGGCATGACAGTCATCCACCATCACCAGCGCACCGTATTTATCCGCCAGATCGCAGATGCCTTTCAGGTTGGCAATAACCCCATCCATGGAGAATACGCCATCGGTAGCAATCAGTCTGGTTTTGGCACCGGCAGCCTCGGCCGCCTGCAGTTGCGCTTCCAGATCGGCCATATCGTTATTGGCATAGCGGAAACGTTTGGCTTTGGACAGGCGCACACCATCAATAATACTGGCATGGTTGAGCGCATCACTGATAATGGCGTCATCCGGCCCCAGGATGGTTTCAAACAGGCCACCATTGGCATCAAAACAGGAAGGATAGAGAATGGTATCTTCCATGCCCAGGAACCGGGAGATATGAGCTTCCAGATCTTTATGAACGGTTTGAGTACCGCAGATAAAGCGCACGGAAGCCATGCCAAAGCCATACTGATCAAGCCCCTGTTTACCCGCTTCAATCAGCTCCGGTGCATTGGCCAGGCCCAGGTAGTTATTGGCACAGAAGTTAAGCACCTCATCACCGCTCTCACCATTGGAGAGTACTTTGATTTCAGCCTGTTGCTGGGAGCTGATCACCCGTTCACTTTTATAAAGCCCTTCCTGTTTGAGCTCATCCAGCTGCCGGCGCAGCCCTTGATAAAAATCGGCCTTCATTTCGACTCCTGTTCTCGGTAATTTCCAGCATCCCGCCTTTGAGCATCTGCCAGGGGCACAGTTTTCCTGGGAGGCTGTCAGGCCAATGGGGATGTCTTTCTGTCATCAACCAGATCATTGTAGATGATTGGCCTAATAGTGGATCAGCGAGGATTCCCATTGAACCGGCATTTGTACCTATTATCAGGGCTTTTGCCCATTCACCTGATGAATCCGGTGGGTCACTGCTGACCTCTGGTTCAGTGGTTGAAGCAGCGCAGAATTCCAGGGAGAAATCAAAGGCTGCCTGAGAACACCTTACGCAATCAAGGCCGCCATGGCGGCAGTCAATGGTTGGCTGACCGGTCAAAAAAGGCATCCTTCAACAGCATTTCATTGAACCTTTTGGGAAAACAAGGGGTCTAATAAAAATTCAAAAACAAATGGTAACTGATGAACTTCATCACACGGAGTTTCTTGTCACATGGATAATGTACATTCGGCCAGCAGTTGTTTTCTGTGCCGTGACGCTCGGGCTCCTGATCGCAACGCTGATATGGTCAAATGCGCCCGGGGGCACGCATTCCACCGTAGCTGCCTGATTCAGCGGGATTGCTTCCGGCGTTGCCCCCAGACTGACTGCAACGCCCACATTCCCT
The DNA here is from genome assembly GCF_049310205.1 of Endozoicomonas sp. ALC013. NCBI lineage: Bacteria > Pseudomonadati > Pseudomonadota > Gammaproteobacteria > Oceanospirillales > Endozoicomonadaceae > Endozoicomonas > Endozoicomonas sp. ALC013. Next base: position 24,092 of record NZ_JBLYNS010000038.1, read on the forward strand.
GCTTTGTCAAACCACTGGCTGACCGCCTGGCTCGATCATTACTGCCTTATTTGGGCCTGGACGAGCTACTTGATAGAGTGGTCAGGACCGACACCGAGCATACTGGCGTTTCCCCGGAATTTGCCCGGCAATTCGTTTCAGAGTCGGAGATTTTATCGGAGTACCTCCGGCAAATGCTGCCCGAATCGATGAGCTCTGTAACCTTTAGACTGGTGGCTATAATCGCGACCTCCTTAATTACCAATTACCTGTTGCCACCGCTACCAGACTTTTTCGGTTCCCGGGATAATTCTGCCAGTCCTCCCATGGAGGAGGTGTTATTGCCGAGGGATTAGCGCAGAAAAGCTTTAATACCCGTACACCCCGTTCATCCTGAGCGGAGTCGAAGGGTGCTTGGCACGATCTATCAGAGTTCGGAGTTTCCGCCTTTAGGCCCTATGGGTCCTTCGACAGGCTCAGGACGAACGGAGTACGGAGGCACGACAATCCGTCAAACTCATTGAAACCATGTACTAATGCATGGTTTCAATGGGTTTGTTGCCGTTCTAACACAGTAGATTTTGATAGGCCTCTCTGTCAGGTGAAGAGAGGCCTGAGGAAAGGTTTATGGAAGAGTCAGAGAGGCCACAATGGTATCCACCACCGAGTCTACAGAAGCATTATCCGCCACCTCATCTTCCGAGGTAATCAAGACGGCCACTTCAGCCTTGAGTAACGCATCTGCCTTGGCAGCCCACTGTTCATCATCACTGCCAATCACCAATGGATAAAACCCACGATCAAACAGCTGTCGTTCAATAATTTTGGCGTGCTGTCCGGCAACTTTGAATACACCGCCTTTCTGACCCAGGCGCTGTTGCCGATGGACTCTGGAGAGTGAATCCTGCCGAGTACGCTCACTGACTCCCCGTACCATACCGGCAGCAACCGTGGCGTTACTGAGCCGGTCAATAACAATAAAGGCACCGGTCTGGCGGTTACGCTGGTAGCTGTCCACAGGCACCGCCCTGGTCAGCCTGAGCTGGCACAGGCCAATTTCATTCAGTGCCAGCTGCTCTGCCGGGTGATGGGCCAGGGAGTTCACATCAACCCGGTGATCAACCCCGGCAAAACTGCCCGGAACCTTGTCGGCAGAAAACTTGATCTGATACTGCCTGCCGGGGCTCATGGGCTGTTCCGCCATCCACACCAGATCCACATCCAGATCAGCAGCCACCTGAACACTGCTGTCCCGGCGCACCAGCATATCACCACGGCTGATATCAATTTCATCGGTCAGGGTCAGGGTAACCGCCTGACCCGCATGGGCTTCTGGCAGATCACCATCCCAGGTCACAATGCGGGCAATGGTGCTCACCTGACCCGAGGGTAGTACCTTGATCTGATCGCCGGGCTTAATCTTGCCTGAAGCCAGCGTTCCTGAAAAACCACGAAAATCCAGGTTAGGGCGATTCACATATTGAATCGGGAAGCGGAAGTCATTCAGGTTACGGTCCCGGGCGATCTCGACATTTTCCAACACGTCCATCAGCGTACTGTCACGATACCAGGACATCCGTTCGCTGCGGTGTACCACATTGTCGCCCTCCAGCGCCGACATGGGCACAAACTGGATATCACCCAATTGCAACGGTTCTGCAAAATCAAGGTATTGGTTACGAATCTCTTCAAACCGAGCCTTGCTGAAATCCACCAGATCCATCTTATTGATGGCCACGACAATATGCTTTATGCCCAGCAAGCTGGCTATGTAGGTATGCCGCCGGGTCTGGGTCAGCACACCCTGACGGGCATCAATCAAAATAATCGCCAGATCACAGGTGGAAGCACCGGTGGCCATATTTCGGGTGTACTGCTCATGCCCGGGCGTATCGGCAATTATGTACTTACGTTTTTCGGTGGAAAAATAGCGGTAGGCCACATCAATGGTAATGCCCTGCTCACGTTCTGCCTGCAGACCATCCACCAGCAGCGCCAGATCCAGTTTTTCCCCCTGGGTACCTACTCGTTTACTGTCGTTTTCTACGGCAGCCAGCTGATCTTCATAAATCATGCTGGTGTCGTGTAAAAGACGGCCAATCAGGGTGCTTTTACCATCATCAACACTGCCACAGGTGAGAAAACGCAGCATCTCTTTCTGTTCATGACGGTTCAGGTACTCTTCGATATCGGTGGCAATAAGTTCAGATTGGTGTGACATCAGAAATACCCTTCCTGCTTTTTCTTTTCCATGGAGCCGGCACTGTCATGGTCGATCACCCGGCCCTGTCGCTCAGAGGTTCTGGTCAGGAGCATCTCCTGAATCACGTCGGTCAGTGTATCGGCTTCAGATTCTACGGCACCGGTCAGCGGGTAGCATCCCAGGGTTCTGAAGCGTACTTTTCGCAACTGGGGTTGTTCACCGGGTTGCAACGGCATCCGCTCATCGTCCACCATAATCAGGTTGCCATCACGCTCCACCACCGGGCGTTCTTTGGCAAGATACAGTGGCACAATAGGGATCTTTTCCAGGTGGATATACTGCCAGATATCGAGCTCCGTCCAGTTTGACAGCGGGAACACGCGAATACTCTCGCCCTTCTCAACCTGGCTATTGTAGATGTTCCAAAGTTCCGGTCTCTGGTTTTTCGGATCCCAGCGATGATTTTTGTCGCGAAAAGAGTAAACCCGCTCTTTCGCCCTGGATTTTTCTTCATCCCGACGGGCACCACCAAACGCAGCATCAAAGCCGTATTTATCCAATGCCTGCTTGAGTGCCTGGGTTTTCATCACATCGGTATGTTTTGCGCTGCCATGGGTAAATGGCCCGACGCCCTGCGCCAGACCTTCCGGATTGGTATGCACCAGCAGCTCAAGACCCAGTCTTTGTGCCAGCTGATCCCGGAACTCAATCATTTCCCGGAATTTCCAGGTGGTATCTACGTGTAATAAAGGAAAGGGCGGTTTACCCGGGTAAAAAGCTTTCATGGCCAGATGCAGCATCACGGCAGAATCTTTGCCAATAGAGTAAAGCATGACAGGGTTTTCAAACTCAGCAGCCACTTCCCGGATGATATGGATGCTTTCCGCTTCCAGCTGTTTTAGATGATTGAAGTCTTGATCCGACATGCATTTCGACCTAAAGCGAAGTTATTGTTGTGCTCTAAGTAAAATACTATCAGTGAAAATAGAATAATAAATTCAAAATCTATATTGTTTTTATATATAAATATATCGCTTGCTGATTCTCCCTGAATTCAGTGGCGAACCCGTCAGCTAAACGCTAAACCCACAGTCGATACTCAAAGATGGTTCGGCGTATCAGGGCATCCGGATACGCCGGGCCTGCAACAAAACGTCAGCAGGCCCTTAAACTCCGCTCTATCAATGCGCCATTATCTTTACAGCACAATACTGCTGAACACAAAACCGGCAATCACAGAGAACACAATCGCCATCAGTCCTGGCAGCATAAAACTGTGGTTGAACACATACTTGCCAATGCGGGTCGTGCCAGTGCTGTCAAAGTCGATAGAGGCAATGATCGGACCGTAGTTAGGTACAAAGAAGTAACCGTTAACCGCCGGGAACATAGCGACCAGAGAGGCTACTGGCAAACCAAGAGCCACACCCAGAGGCATCAGTGTCGACGTAGTCGCGCCCTGGCTGTTAACCATCACAGAGAGAATAAACAGTGCGATGGCAAATGCCCATGGAGCACTGTGAACCAGATCAGAGATACCGCCTTTGAGCAGCACATCGTGGGCAGCGAAAAAGCTGTCCCCCAGCCAGGCAATACCGAAGATAGCAATAATTGCACGCATACCGGAGAGGAATACATCACCACGGCTTGCTTCACCAACATCAGCTTTACCCAGCCATACAATCAGTGCGGATACCACCAGCATGATGATTTCAATGGTGTGCGCCATGGACATGGCAGAGCCATTGAACTGAGGACGTATAGCAGGAATAGCCCCCATCACCACCACCATAACGGCACCTGACAGGAACAGCAGAACGGAGGTCTTCGCACCTGGCTTCAGTTCAGCAACAGAAACCGTGGTGGTTTCTTCCATCTTGCGTCGAAACTCCGGGTCTTGCATACGGCGCTGAAATTCAGGGTCATCCTTCAGCTCTTTACCCAGCTTATTGGTCACCAGAGCAGCGAGGAACAGGCCAACCATCGTTGCTGGAATCGTGGTGCCCAGAATCTGTCCCAGGGTAATGTCATACTTTGTCGACATAATAGTCAGCATGGCAACGGTGGCAGCCGCAATCGGGCTGGCCACAATACCCACCTGAGAAGCGATTACCGCGATGGACATAGGACGCTCCGGGCGAACACCCGTACGGCGGGCAACTTCGGCAATAACCGGCAGCACAGAGTAAGCGACGTGACCGGTACCGGCAAACATGGTGAAAAAGTAAGTCACCGCCGGTGCAATAAAGGTAATACGCTTTGGATTTCTTCTGAGAATACGTTCAGCCACCTGTACCAGGTAGTCCATACCACCGGCCGCCTGCATACAGGCGGCAGCAGAAATCACAGCCAGAATCATCAGCATTACATCAATCGGAGGGGAGGTCGGCTGAATACCGAACACAAAAGAGAGAATGGCAAGACCCACCCCCCCCATTAAACCAAGACCGATTCCCCCGATACGTGCACCAACCAGGATGCACAGAATCACTATGGCCAACTGCAGCCAGATCATAATTACCCCCCAACAACACGACGGTGCTGTCCAAAACGACAAGACAAAACTGCCTCGTGCTGTGGCCACTCAGGCTTAACAGCGATGCAGAAGAAAAAGCGAGGACAAGTGTACGAGAGTTATTTTTTATACAGATTGACTTACAGCAACAATTTCAACGGCGTTTAAATAATTAATGAATGTGCTATTTCAACTGTAATCAAAGAAGAACAAGCCACCTGTTTTTTCTAACAACACGGCACAAAATTAATAAAAGAAAATTTATACCGGAGAATCGATATCAACAAACTCATGCTCAATGCCCGTTTCCTCATGCAGCCAGCGAGCCAGTGCCTGAACCCCATAACGCTCGGTAGCATGGTGACCGGCGCTGATATAGTGAATGCCATTTTCCCTGGCAAAATGCACCGTTGACTCCGAAATCTCACCGCTGACAAAAGCATCCACCCCCAGGTTCAGGGCCTTATCAATCATGCTTTGAGCGGCCCCGGTACACCAGGCGATGGTATTTACGGGGTGGTTTCCTCCGGCAATCACCAGTGGATCACGTCCCAGCTTGCCGGAAATTTCCTGGCTCAACTCATCCAGCGACAGTTTTCGCCCTGTTGTGCCCCAGTTACCCACCGGCAATTTGGCTCCCGGCTCCATGCCACCCACGACATCCCACCCCATCAAGCGGGCAAGCTCTGCGTTATTGCCAAACACCGGATGGGCATCCAATGGCAAATGATAGGCCACCAGGCTGATATGGTTGGCCAGCAGCGTTTCGATGCGCCGACGTTTGCTGCCGGTAATCACTGCGTCTTCACCACGCCAGAAATAGCCATGATGAACCAGAATGGCATCGGCCTTCCGTTCAATGGCCTGGTCAATCAGCGCCTGACAGGCCGTGACCCCCGTGACTATTTTCTTTATTGGCGACTCCGCTGCCGGGCTGGCATCGACCTGAATACCATTTGGGCAGTAATCTTTAAACAGACCAGGCTGTAACTCCTGATCCAGTAATGCCACCATTTCTTTTAAGGTCATATCTTGTGATGTCGGCACCATTGGTTCTCTCCATCCTTACATCGCTGTATATTAAGAATCGTATTTTGTTGGTCTCATTATAATCACATAACGGCAATTCCCATGGGCTGCGAATGAAAAAACTGCTTAAGTCGGTGGGCTTACCCATCCTGATCGGGCTATTCACCGCGATCACAGTACTGCTGATCAAGCCTGAGTTCGGTGGTATTTCAGAAAAATCCCGCAACCGCTTTATTGAACAATCCTCCAGAGTGTTCAATGTCACCGGGCAGGTTTCCTACAGTGATGCCGTGAAAAAGGCTGCACCGGCTGTGGTCAGTATCTCTACCAACAGCCTGTCACAGCGTGGTGACAGCAACCTGCCCCTGCCCCAGAGAACCCATGCCCGCAGCACCCCGGAAGGTTCCGGCGTTATTGTTGATCCTGAAGGTTATATCCTGACCAACCACCATGTGATTCAAAATGCGGCCAGGCTGATGATTACCCTGCGCGATGGCCGGGAAGTCAAAGCCCGCATTATTGGCACCGACCCGGAAAGCGATCTTGCCGTGTTGAAAGTCAACCTGAAGGATTTGCCCTATCTGGACCTGGTAGACTCTGGCAGCGCAGAAATTGGTGATGTAGTGCTGGCCATTGGCAACCCATTCGGACTGGGACAGACGGTGACCATGGGCATTATCAGCGCCACCGGCCGGAATGACCTGCAACTGAATACCTATGAAGACTTTATCCAGACCGATGCCGCCATCAATATCGGCAACTCCGGTGGTGCCCTGGTCAATGCCTATGGTGATCTGATTGGCATCAGTACACTATTGTTTTCCCGTGGTGGGGGCAGTGAAGGGGTTGGCTTTGTGATTCCCTCCAATATGGCCCGCTTTGTTATGGATTCCATCATTAAATATGGCCGGGTGATTCGGGGCTGGCTGGGTATTGAATCACAGCCACTGAGCTCGGCACTGGCAGAAGCCTACGGTGTCAGCACAAAAGTTGGGATTTTGATTACCGGGGTTTATGAAGATGGTCCTGCCGACCGGGCGGGTTTGCGACGTGGCGATATTCTTACCGGCATCAATGGCCAGAGCACCCGGGATGGCCGCAAGGTAATGAATATGGTGGCCCGTATTCCACCGGGCCAACAGATGACCATGCAGGTGTTGAGGGATGGCGAAGCAATTGAGTTAACCGCACAGGCAACGACAAGGCCAACTATTGTTAACTGAATGCAATGCACTCGTGCATGGTTTCAATGAGTTTGACGTGTACAATCTCCGTTCACCCTGAGCGGAGTCGAAGGGTGCTTGGCACGATCTATCAGAGTCCGGAGTTTCCGCCCTTCGATGCTTCGACAAGCTCAGCACTCAGGACGAACGGAGTGCGGAGGCATGACAACCCGTCAAACTCATTGAAACCATGTACCAGGAGCCTAATTATTATGAAAATTCGAGCCACCCATGAAATTAGCCATATTGCCAGAGGGGCGAACATCCTGACCATTGGGGCCATCGTTTGAAAAAGGGTCAACGTTTTGCATTCGACAGCATCCCTGAGCCCCGGATTGTGGCTTGGTCTGGTCTTTTTTGGAATAGATAGCCTTATAATACGATGTCAGGTTAATCCCATGGGCGTACACAGGTTTCTTACTATCCAGTGTTCTGTACTTCACCTCACTCGAACCCAATCTTCTGGTACGGATCTCAAGCGTTGAATTGCTAATCACTTCAAGGGGGTGATTCTGGTGTTCGGAGCAAAAAACATATTCCAGGCGTTGCTGCTTAAAACCCGGTTTTAATGGCACATAAGGGTCTTTTGGTTTACATCCCTCGCCTGGAGTGACTGGGTAAAAGGTTGTGATAACGGCATAATGACCTTCTGATACTTTGGATGCATCTGCTTTAAATGCTGCTCCTGCTTTTGAGCCAAGCTTACTTGCTACTAATTCCGCTTCCTTGCTGGGATTATGAACAGAAAAGAGGCGGACGTAGCAGTCACAATCTGTAATCTTGACCAATTTTCCATCACGCGAAAAACTTTCAATCTGGGATACGTTTGGGGTTTTATCTGCGTGTGTTAAATAGAGGTCATTTTGCGTGAAGACAGTCAGGGTGCGAGTTTTACCGACGCCTGTCAAAACAAATGACCTGGTATCTTTTGGATTTAATGGAGAATTACGGATGAGCTTGAGAAATTCATTATGTGTTGTACCAATGGAAATGGTTGGCATGCTGCCACTGCTTGCGTTCATAATAATATCTCCCTGATTGGGAACCGTTAAAAGAATTCGTTCTACGCCAACAATCCAGTTAGCTGTTTGAATTTTAGACTTCCAATTCAGGCAAAAGTTCAAACATCATCCTTGAAAAACACCGGTTAAATTTTCAGCGGGTGGTAGACAAACGCTTTTAAGGAATCCTTCAGTGGCAGACAGTCAGAGTCTGTTGACAGCACTTCTGCCAATAATATCCGATTTTGCACCAGGCGTTGACGAATACAGGTTCGGGCACAGGCTTGCAGCGATCCGGGTTGATAAACGGGTATATGATTACGCAGGGAATCGATGATTTCGGGGTCAGCTCTTCCAGCTTCAGCACTCTTCAGAGCTGTCCAGCCCAGCTGGTTACGCACACCGGGATCGGCACCATTATCCACCAGAATCCTGACCAATTCCGGGCTTTGATTTGCTATCCCCAGATGCAGCGGGGTATCGCCATCTTCACCACGGGCATTGGGGTCAGCGCCGTTAGCCAGTAAGAGCTTGAGCAGCTGGACAGCGCAGCCATCATCTCTGTTTACCACAAAATTCAGCGTGGTCTGGCCAGAATTGCTGCAAGTATTGGGGTCAGCACCGTTAGCCAGCATCAGCCTGACTTCAGCAACAGGACGCAGTTTTTCTACCAGACAGTTCAACGTGGTTCGGCCAGAGCTGTTGCACAGGTCGGGATCGGGGTTGGCACCGTGATTCAACAGGGTATGGACAATATCAGTGTGTTGTTTGGATACTGCCTTGTAAAGTGGGTTCAGGGTCCAGACGCCAAACGTGTCGGGGTTGGCACTGTGAGCCAGCAACTGGTCAACTATTTTGCACGCCCCTTGTTCCGCCGCTTTATTAAGTGGGGTAAAACCGAACTGGTCTGGAATATCGGGGTCAGCACCGTGCTCCAACAGAGTACTTACGGCCGAAAGATTGCCACAGATAACGGCACATTGCAGCGGGGTACGGTTCAGTGCAGTCACGGCATTAAGATCGGCACCGTGATTCAGCAGGCAATTCAGGAGCCGCGCGGTCTGATCGTTGCTGCTCCTTGTAGCAAAATGCAGTGCAGTAAAGTCACCGCTGTCACAGGTTTTCGGGTCGGCTCCCCGGTGCAGCAAGGCTTTGACCCTATCATAATTGCCATGCCAGGCAGCATCCAGCAGCTGGTCGTTAAGGGCTGGCGGGTCATTATATCTGACGCCTGATGTCGTTTTGTCGTCCGTCGATAATGGTAATCTTCGGGTACTTGCCGAAGCGGCGGCAAATCCCGGATTGATGTCTGCTGAGGCGCCCGGCTGCTGCAGAGACAGCAAAGGCGTTGCAGGTAAACTGCCGGTCGGTTCCTCTGGCTGGTCGCTGCCAATCCAGGGATACAGACATTGTCTGATACTTGCGAACATTTCGTTAAAACGTCAGTGGGTTGGACACAAATTTTTTCAACGGATTTGGCAACGGCAAACGTTGAGTTACCAGTGACAGCGGTTTTGCCCGTTTTTTTTTCGGAGTCATCTGTGGCTGCACCCGGGTTGCACGCATACAGTTTCGGGCACAAACTTTCGTCGCCCCGGGTTTAAAGGGCTCACGCAGGGCATCAATGATGTGCACAGGTGCCCCTGTAGCGAGGGCAGCCTCCAGGGCGGTCTGGCCTGACTGGTTGCGAATATCAGGATTGGCACCATGGGCCAGCAGCATGTCAACGCAGGTTGAGTTGCTTTTCTTTATCGCCAGATGCAGCGGGGTTTCGCCCTTTTGGCTCGCCTTGTTGGGATTGGCACCGTGAGCCAGCAAATCGTCAACCATGTTGGTGCGCCCGTTAAATACTGCATGATCCAGCGCGGTACTACCGTCATTATCAGGAATATTGGGATCGGCACCTTCGCCCAGTAGGATGTTAACGGTCAAAAGTGAACATACGCCACCAATGACAGCATTGCACAGCGGGGTGTGTCCCATACTATTACGGGCATTAATATCGGCACCGTGATCCAGCAGGCATTTCAGGAGCATGACGGTCTGATCGTCTGGTTTCGATCCGGCCAAGTGCAGCGCCGTCCAATGAGCGAGGTCATGGACTTGCGGATCAGCCTCGTGATCCAGCAAGGCCTTGCAGACATCATAACTGCCTTTTTTGGCAGCCAGAAGCAGAGGTATGAACTCTTCATTCGTCAACGGATCGATAGTGGCGACATTGGGGTCAATCCCTCTGTCCAGCAGTGTCTTGAGACATTCGTGCACTCTGTAGGAGTCCCTGAACCAGAAAAGCGGGTAGCGGCCTTGCTGGTCACAGAGGTTGGGATTGATTCCCTGCTCCTCCAGCAGGTTCAGCAGATCGTAGAGGGCTGACAGATCACCTTTCTTTCCTTTCCTGATTGCTACTGCCAGTTGATCACCCAAATCGAGGTCAGACGTCGATGGATGTATGTTCCCGTTACCCGGGGAAGCCACCGCACGTGCTGAAATATTTCCTTCGCTGGCAACGGGTTGCTGGAGAGAAGGTGCTGGCTGTGCGTGCCAACCCTCGACCGTTGCCGCCGAATCGGCCGTGTCATCCCGGGATAAACAGGGTCTGATGTTTGCGTACGTTTCGTTAAGAGCCAGCGGGTTGGACACAAATTTTGTCAAAGGATCTGACAACGACAGACGTTGAGATTTTATTGACCGCGGTTTTGCCCAGGTTTTTTTCAGGATCATCCGGGGCCGCAGCAGGGTTGCACGAATACAGTTTCGGGTACAAATCTGCAGCGACAAGGGTTTAAAGGGCTCACGCAGGGTATCAATGATGCGAGGAGGTGAACCTTTTACCAAGGCAAACTCCAGGGCGGTCTGGCCAGACGAATTGCGAATATTGGGATTGGCACCATGGGCCAGCAGCATGTCAACACAGGTTGAGTTGCTTTTCTTTATCGCCAGATGCAGCGGGGTATAGCCCTTTTTGCTCGCCTTGTCAGGGTTGGCGCCGTATTCAAGGAGCATATCCACAATGTCGTCTGTGTATTGCCTGCTTAATGCCACGCAAAGTGAGTTGCTCACCCCGTAGCTGTGAATACTGCCGGGCGTATCAGGATTGGCACCATGAGCCAGCAAGTCGTCGACAATGTTAGCGCACCTGTTAAAGACTGCATGGTCCAGCGCGGTTTTACCATCTATATCAGGAATATTGGGATCGGCTCCTTCGCCCAGCAGGATGTTAACGGTCAGAAGTTCCCTGTGAAGGACGGCAATACACAGCGGGGTGTCCCCAACATCATTACGGGCGTTAATATCGATACCGTGATCCAGCAGACACTTCAGGAGCATGACGCTCTGTTCGCTTACATGCCGTGCGGCAAAGTGCAGCGCCGTCCAATTAGCGCCGTCACGGACTTGCGGATCCGCTCCGTGGTCCAGCAAGGCCTTGCTGATCTCATAACTGCCCTGTTCGGCAGCCAGAAGCAGAGGTATGCAATTTTTATTAGACAACCGGTCGATAGTGGAGAAATTGGGGTCAATCCCCCTGGTCAGCAGGGTCTTGAGGACATTTGACACTCCGCTGTATTGGTAACTGATCCAATAGAGCGGGTGGTGGCCTTGCTGGTCGCAGAGATTGGGGTCAATCCCCCGCTCCTCCAGCAGATTCAGCAGGTTGTCTACGGCTTTTCGGTCACCCTCCCTGGTGGCTGCTACCAGTTGATTGCCCAAATCAACCAAATCGAGACCAGACGTCGATGGATGCATGCTCCCATTGCCCGGAGAAACACCCCCACGTGCTGAACTATTCTCTGCACTGGCAACGGGTTGCTGGAGAGAAGGTACTGGCTGTGCGTGGGAACCCTCGGCCGTTTCCTCCGGATTGCCAGTGTCATCCCGGGAAAATGAACATTGC
>NZ_JBLYNS010000039.1:0-35889 GCF_049310205.1 Endozoicomonas sp. ALC013
GGCTTCTCAGTCCGACAGGCTCCTGAGCAACGTCAGACTTCATTGAAAACGGGGCTTTTTATTGCCCAATCAGGCACTGGTCACCCACTCGGAAACAAAGTCATTAACATCCAATACAGGCACTTTCTTTTTAGCGCCAGCTGGCTTGCCAAGGTAGATAAAACCCATCAGCTGCTCGTTGTCGGCAAGACCCAGCCCTTTTGCCAGTCGTGGGTGGTAACAAAGCTCCCCGGTTCGCCACATTGCCCCGACCCCCTGGGCATGGGCCGCCAGCAGCAGAGAATGAACTGCGGCCGCCAGTGACATCTTCTGTTCAATCTCCGGCACCTTTGGATGCTGCTTAACCGGGCAAATAGCCAGTACCAGCATAGGGGCTCGGAGCGGCATCCCTTTGAAACGTGCCAGCGCATCTTTTGAAAGGTCAGGCTGATCCTCAAGGACTGCCTGCGCCATCAGCTCACCCAGCGCTTCCCGCGCCTGGCCACTGATTTTTAAAAATCGCCAGGGGCGAATACGGCCATGGTCAGGGGCTCTCAGGGCTGCCTTGAACATGACATCCAGTTGCTGATCGCTGGGTGCTGGTTCCTCCAGGATGGGGGTCGATACCCTTTCCAGCAAAAGCTCTATACCATTCATCAATAACTCACTCCCACCAATTACAGATTTGAGCGTTCCTGCATGTTAGAATGACCTGCCCACAGCAAATTGCTGACGGTATTATCAGGTCTGGCTATGAACCAATTTTAATGCAATCCAATAAGAATACTGTATCTCCGCCCCAGAGTCGTGCTCCCCGGCTCTCTCCAAGAGTCCTGGCCTATTGGCTCGCTGCCTCGGTGATGGTTTACGGGCTGGCCAACCAGTACCTTCCTTCTGTTTTCCTGGGCGCTGTCGCTTATTTATCGGTTTTTCCCTGGCTTTCCAACCTGGCGATCAACGTGGTATTTCGCGCCAGCAATCAAAAGACAGTGGACAACAAAAAGCCTCTGGTTACCCTTTTACTGGATTCTTTGAATGTTGGAGCCTTAATCACCCTTGCCGATTTCCCGATGGTCAGTGGCATGCTGCTGGTGGCTCTGCTGACAGGCTGGGCGATTTACCTTCAAGGGCTGAGGGGGCTGATGATCATCATTCCCCCTGCAGCAGCTGCCATATCTATTCATCACTTTATTGAACCTGATTTCACCATTTCAGCCGGGCAGGATGCAGTGTTTATCAGTCTGCTTGGAATGCTTATTTTCATATCCTACTGTGCCTATGTCCTCAGGCTCAGAGAGCAGCATTTTCAGGCTATTCAGCTCAGTGCCCAGCAACAGCGGCAACGTTACAGCAGGCTTGCCAGCAGTCTGGCCAAATACCTTTCTCCCCAGGTATGGGAATCCATTTTTTCCGGTAAGCGCAATACCAAACTGGAGAGCCAGCGAAAAAAACTGACGGTCTTCTTTTCCGATATCAAAGGCTTTACTGATCTGGCCGAAGCACTTGAGCCAGAGGTGCTGACAGAGTTGCTGAACACTTACCTGAACGACATGTCCCGTATTGCTCTGAAATATGGGGGAACCATCGATAAATTTATCGGTGACAGTATTATGATTTTCTTTGGTGACCCTAAAACCCGGGGCTATCAAAAAGATGCCCTGGCCGCTGTTTCAATGGCCATTGAAATGCAGAAACACATGCAAGTACTGCGCAAGCAATGGATCGCCAAAGGGGTCGAGAACCCACTTCAAATCAGGATTGGCATCAATACCGGTTACTGTACGGTGGGTAATTTCGGTGCCGAGTCCCGTATGGATTACACCCTCCTGGGGCGTGAGGTGAATTTGGCCAGTCGGCTGGAAAGCGCAGCAAAACCCAACCAGATTCTGCTGTCCCATGAAACCTGGTCGCTGGTTAAGGATGTGGTACTTTGTCAGTCCAAGGGAGAGATACAGGTAAAAGGCTTCAGTCGTTCGGTGCCTATTTATAAAGTGATCGATCTGCGCCGCAATCTTGGTCAGCAGAAAAGTTATTTTGAACTCGACAGCAAAGGCTTTTCCTTCAGTCTGGATACCAACAGTATTGATGAGTTCGAGCGTAAAAAGATCATTCAGACGTTAGATGAGGCAACACAGAAGTTACTGAAAGATGATCTGTCGAGCCCGGCAAAACCGGGACGAAAAACAATTGTCCAGACCCTGGTAAAGTAATTACTCAAGCCATCGGTTCAGTAATGTATCTAACGCTTTTTTATTGAAAGGCTTGGCAATGTGGCCATTCATCCCTGCGTCCCGGCATCGTTCTTTGTGCTCTTCCAGTGTGTTTGCTGTTAGTGCGATGATGGGCGTCTGTCTGGTATTCGTCATTTTTCGCAGCTGTTTTGTTGCAGCGTAGCCATCCATTACGGGCATATTGCAGTCCATCAGGATCAGGTCAAACTTTTCAGTGGTGCAAGCTGTGATGCAATCCTGACCGTTGTTGGCAAGGTTTATATTGTACCCCAGCTGTTCAAGCATACCCTCAGTCACCAGCTGGTTGATCACATTGTCTTCTACTACCAGGATCCTTTTCTTCCTGAAGGCTGGCTGTTGATGGTCCGTTGCATTGTGTGGGTGATTGATGCTTTCTGGTGACCGGTTGTCGGGAATGCCAATGACTTCTGCACACTTTTTATAGAGCTTTTGCTGAGTCACCGGCAGTGAGAGCCATAACAGATTATCAGGCATTTCACGGGGCTGTTCATAGCTGATAAAGATCGTTTTACATTGAGGACGGTGTTGAGCCATATTCAGGGCCAGGGATTGTTGATCAGTGATAATGAGCGATTCGGTTGAGTCGTAATCAATGTTCAGACCGCTGTCGTCAGGCTCAACAATACGACAGGGTACATTCCAGTAGCTGAGCAACCGGTGACAGATTTGCTGTGTGGATTCTTCACAGGCCAGTAATACCGGCTGGTTTTCCAGGGTAATGGTGGCTTCACTGGTTATCTGTTCAGGTTGTGTTAAGGGCAGTTTTATCGAAAAAGTACTGCCCTGCTTTTCCCGGGACATGACCCTGATGGATCCATCCATTGCTTCCACCAGCTCCTTGGTCAGTGCCAGCCCCATACCGGAGCCCCCGTAGCTGTCATAGATCGCATTGCTGGCCTGGGTAAAAGGGGTGAAAATTGCTTCGAGGGCCTTTTTGGGGATGCCAATCCCGGTATCGGTAATGTTAATGATCAGTTCAAGACGGTTTTCGCTAAGCGGTTTTGAGTCCAGTGATAGTTTGATCTCACCCTGATGGGTGAATTTAATGGCATTACCCAGAAGGTTATTAATGACCTGACTGATGCGGGTAGGATCACCAAGCAGAGTGGTTGGCAGCGTTGGGTCAATATCACAGGTCAGTGGAATATTTTTTTCGTAGCTCTTCTGACTCAACAACACGACCGATTCTTCAATGATTTCACGCAAATTGAAATGAGTATGTTCAATGGCAACTTTGCCGGACTCCAGCCTGGCCAGGTCGAGCAAGCTATTGAGCAGTCGGACCAGTCGAACGCCTGACTGACGAGCCAGATCGAGGCGCTCATATTGTTTGTCGGTCAGTTCTTCATTAATGGTCAGCTCCAGCATGCCTAAAATGCCATTCAGTGGCGTGCAAATCTCATGGCTCAGGTAAGAAAGCTGTTCTCCACGAATTCTGGCTGAACGAAGTGCGGCCTGCCGGGCTTTCTCAAGTTCCGCATTGGCCTTGAATAGCGCGTTATTGTTTTCCAGCAGTTCCTGCGTCCTGTCAGCAATGCGAAGTTCAAGATCATGGCTATGTTTTCTAAGCTCATTCTCGGCAAGACTTAGATGATATAGCTGTTTTTCAATATCATCCTGAAACTCATTAAATGCGCTGGTCAGGAGCCCTATTTCATCTTTTTGATGTTTCCCGGAGATTGCCAGTGTTTTATGTTCGCAGCCTGTTCGAACCTGCTTTACGTGACGGGCCAGTTTCAAGAGTGGTTTGGTTAGCATCAGATAAAACATGCCCTGCAGAGCCAGCGCCAGCAGCAAGGTCCGGACCAGTCCAAACACCAGGGTGAGTACTGAGCGATCCAGAAACTCCTGACCGGAAGGGCGCGTGTCAGCGGTGATGGTCAGAGTACCAAGCTCTTCTTCAAGGTCGTAAGGCACTGACAATTGTTGCTGATAAGTTCGTGTGGTGCCAAAGAAGAGGTCGGTAAATTGTCTTTGTTCGTCAGGATTTTTTGCGGTTCCGGCTTTGGCCAGAACCAGGTTGTCGGTGTCAATAATTGCTGCACTGAGAATTAACGGCGACTCAATGAGTCCATTCACCAGCTCTATGGCCAGCTCTTCATCCAGGTTGTAGGCGATACGTGATGCGGGTGCCTTGCTGATGTCCAGATAAGCCTGAATGGCACTATCGATGCTCTTGTCCTGAGTCTTATAATCGTGAGTTACCTGGAAGACACTGAAAATCAATCCCAGAATAAATGCAACGCTGACTGTGTATTTGACTTGCTTAAAAGAGAGTCTGTCCCTAAGCCTCATATTTCTCTGCCTTTCCCGGGCGATAAGTGGCCCATCTAATCGTTAAAATGGCTGTTTTTCAAGAACCATTGATGAAAAAATAAAGAGGGGTTGACTCTGTGGTAAGTGATGATTAGTATACGCATCCGCTGCAGCAATGCACGAAGGTTTGCGTCCCCTTCGTCTAGTGGCCTAGGACACCGCCCTTTCACGGCGGTAACAGGGGTTCGAGTCCCCTAGGGGACGCCAATTTCCTGCCTGAAACTTCTCTTTTATCTGCCTCCTCCTCCGCAAGCTAATCTACTAGAAAATCGTCTTGTTTTTGATCAGGATTTCAATTTTCTTCAGCACCTTTCTGTTCAGCATCGTATTCAACGATATCTTCCATGGTCTATCAATTCCAATGATGAGGAATGCATTTCAAAACCAGGGCAAGCTTTGGTCTGTTTGACTATCTTTGCGGTTGCCGAATGAAAAAACGGTCAGCCTTCTGGGTGGCCAGCCACTTATTATCCGTGTCACAGGGTCTGCAGATGACTACTCAGCGGCATGAGCTTTTTTCCATTAGCGGCCTGGCCATTGGTCATGCATCAGATATCGAAAGGTTGACCGGAGTGACGGTGCTGCGCTTTGATCAGGGCGTGACAGCGGGTGTTGATGTGCGCGGTGCCGCTCCCGGAACCAGGGAGACGGAGTTGCTAAGGCCTGAAAACCTGGTGGATTCTGTCCATGCCATTGTGCTTTGTGGTGGCAGTGCGCTTGGTCTGGAAAGTATGAACGGGGTCAGTCGTTACCTGGAGGAGCAGGGCATTGGGTTACCCACAGGCTTCGTCAGGATTCCGGTTGTCACCGGTGCGGTGCTATTTGACCAGTCGGTCGGCGATGCCTCTGCCCGACCCAGTGAGCAAATGGGGTATGAAGCCACCAGGTTGGCCAGTCGCTGCGACATTGGAGAAGGTAATGTCGGTGCCGGTACCGGGGCATCAATTGGTAAAGTTGCCGGGTTTGACCGGGCGACAAAAAGTGGCATCGGTTGTTACGCCATCAGGCTGAGAGGAGGGTTGGTTGTCGGTGCCGTGGTGGCTGTCAATGCCTGGGGAGATGCTGTTGCCGGTGATAAGCTTATTGCCGGCACCAGGAGCGAAGATGGACAGCAGTTTGTTTCTGGTATGGATCTCTTAATGAATGACCAGGCCGTTCAAGCACTGCCCGGGGCAAATACCACTATCGGCGTGGTGGTGACTAACGGGAAATTAACCAAAGCCCAGGCTTTAAAGATGGCACAAATGGGGCATGATGGTTTGTCGCGAGCCATTCGCCCTGCACACTCAATGTACGATGGTGATACCATTTTCAGTGCAGCAACCGGCGAAGTGGATGCTGATGTAAATGTTTTGGGTATTGTGGGGGCGGAGGCTGTGGAACAGGCGATATATCGTGCCGTTAACACCGCATCGGCAGCGGGTGGCTTACCGTCGATTCACGATATACGGGCATAATAATCCTTTTCTGGTAATAAGTCTGCCTCGTATATCCGGCCCGTGGCAGGCTGGATGGTGGACAGCTCCTGTTCATCATTATATAACAGCACCTTTACTATCCTATGACCAGAATAAATCAGGGGTAAGCATGAAGCTTTCTGCCTTTGGCGAAAAATTCACCAGCCATTCCGGCATCCTTTCATTAATGGATGATCTGGGTAATGCCCTTGCTGATGGTAAAGATATGATTATGATGGGCGGCGGTAATCCGGCCCATATCCCCGAAGTGGAAGCTGTATTCAGGCAGCGACTGCGGCAAATTACCGAGAGTCAGGCGGAGTTTACCCGGCTGGTGGGTACCTATGATCCTCCTCAGGGAGAAAAAGACTTCGTCCGTGAGATGGCGGCTTTTCTTAACCGTCAGTTTGGCTGGCAGCTGACGGCAAACAATATTGCCTTGTCTAATGGCAGCCAGGCCGCTTTTTTTATGCTGTTCAATATGTTTGCCGGACGTTATGGGGATGGCGGGCACAAGCGTATCCAGTTACCGCTGGCACCGGAATACATCGGTTATGCCGATGCCGGGCTGAGTGATGATTTTTTTGCGGCCAATAAGCCTGAAATTGAGCATCTGGATCAGCATACCTTCAAATACCGGGTGGATTTTCAGGAGCTGGTGATTGATGACAGTATTGGTGCCATTTGTGTGTCACGCCCTACCAATCCAACCGGTAATGTACTGACAGATAGTGAAATTGAGCGGCTCGACAGTCTGGCCCTGCAACATGATATTCCCATGATCATTGATGGTGCCTACGGCACGCCGTTTCCAAAGTTGATCTTTACCGAAGCGACTCCCCGCTGGAACGAACACACCATTCTTTGCCTGAGCCTGTCCAAACTGGGGCTCCCGGCGGTCAGAACCGGTATTGTGGTGGCCAATGAGCAGGTTATCAGAGCACTGTCGGGTATTAATGCCATTATGAATCTGGCACCAAACAGTACGGGTAGCCTGCTGGCACTGGATATGATCCGGGATGACAGCATTAACGCTCTTTGTGAGAATGTGATTCGACCTTACTATCAGGAGAAGGCTCAGTTTGCTGTGAACTGCCTCAAAGAGAAACTGGGTGATATTCCCTGGCATGTTCATAAACCGGAAGGGGCAATGTTCCTCTGGTTATGGTTTGAAGGCCTGCCTGTCTCCAGCCTGGAATTGTATGAACGACTGAAGGCAAGAAATGTGCTGGTGGTTTCCGGGCATTACTTCTTTCCGGGCATAGACGACGACTGGCCTCATAAGCATGAATGCCTCAGGCTGACGTATACCCGTGATCATCAGGACGTTGAACAGGGGCTGACTATTCTGGCGGAAGAAGTACACAAACTTTACAGGTAAACACGTGCAGCTGAATTGTGATATGGGGGAGAGTTTTGGCCCCTGGCAAATGGGCAATGACCAGGCAGTGATGCCATGGATTGATATGGCTAATATTGCCTGCGGCTTTCACGCTTCTGACCCCGATACCATGAGTGACACTGTGCAACAGGCGGTGGAGTGCGGTGTCACGGTTGGTGCTCACCCCGGATATCATGACAAGGCCGGGTTTGGTCGTCGCCCCATTCCTCACAGCCCTGAAAGTATCACCGCCCTTGTGGCTTACCAGGTTGGCGCACTGGATGCTATCTGTCAGCAGCATGGCACCCGGGTAAAGTACATTAAACCCCATGGTGCCCTTTACCATGGGATGATGAATGACCCGGATGTGTTTGAAGCCATTGTGATTGCCGCGGCAAATATGGAGATCAAACCAGCGCTTATGATTCAGGCACTGAGCAATAATGCGTTGCAAAAAAAGACAGCTGACAGGTATTCAGTACCACTGATTTATGAAGCCTATGCAGACAGGGCTTATGACGATCATGGCCTGCTGGTGTCAAGAACCTTGCCAGGGGCTGTTCACCGGGATTCAGCCACGATTCTTAAGCAGGTGAGAGGCTTGCTCTCGGGGGAAGTGAGCACCATCAGCGGAAAGCGGCTGAAGCTGAACGCCGATAGTCTGTGTGTTCATGGTGATAATCCTGACGCCATAGCGCTGATCCAGCAGATTCATCAGATTGTAAAGTCGCCAGACGCTGCGTCATGATGGATATCCAGCCTGTGTCAGAATCAGCGTTGATCATACGGTTGGGTGATCATATTGATACTCAGCTGGCAATAAAAACAGGCACTCTGGCTGACCATATCAGAGATAGCTGTTCGTCAGAGCTTATTGAAGTTATCCCTTCTTATACGACCATCTATATTCAGTACCACCCGCTGAAAACGGATTTTATCGCGTTAAAAAGTCGGCTGCAGGGGCTGGTTGATGCTTTTTTTCTGTCTAATGATAAAGATGATCGTGCCCGGAAGGCCAGCAAGATAATCACCTTGCCCGTTTATTACAGCCTGGAGACGGGGCCGGATTTACCGGAGGTTGCACAGTTTCATAACCGCACAGTGGCAGATGTTATCCAGATTCACAGTAAGTCGACTTATGTCGTTTGTGCTATCGGCTTTAGCCCTGGTTTTGCTTTCCTGGGGGCAGTTGACTTCGCGATTGCCACGCCAAGAAAGTCCGAGCCCCGAAAAATGCTGCCAGCAGGCAGTGTCGGGATTGCTGACCAGCAAACCGCTGTCTATCCATCCGACTCCCCCGGCGGTTGGCAGATAATTGGGAATTGTCCGGTTTCTTTGATTGATTTTGACAAAACACCCATGTCACCTTTCTCTGTGGGTTTGTCTGTGCAGTTCCAGCCTATATCACGGGATGAGTTTTTTGCGCTTGGAGGTACTTTGTGGTCGCACTGGAAGTCCTGGACCCGGGGATGATGACGCAGCTTCAGGATACTGGTCGAACGGGAGTGGGGTACCAGGGCCTGGCCCAGGGTGGCCCTATGGATTTACATGCTTATTGCTGGGCAAATTATCTTCTGGGAAACCCTATGTTCTGTTCCCAGTTGGAGATAACCGGTGGACAGGCAAGGTTTTTAGCGCATCAAGCCATCACGCTGGCGTTAACCGGGGCTGATCTGGGAGCCAGAGTCAATAGTCAGGCTGTGGAAGGGTGGCGGACCCTGCATCTGAATAAAGGCGATACCTTATCATTTCAGTTTCCCAAAAAAGGGCTGAGAGCCTATCTGGCCATTCCCAGCGGTTTTGCTGCACCCGCCGTCTTTGGCAGTGTGGCGACCGTGGTCAGGGATGGTATTGGCGGGTTAGGGGCCAGAATTGGGAAGGAAGACAGTGGTAGTCTGATAACGCCGGGGGATTATCTTGAGACCGTTTCCAGAGAGGTAGTTAAACCCGGCATAAACCGCATGGTACCAGCCCGGTATATCCCGGAATATGTCGGGCCACTGAGCCTTAATCTGATGGAGTCGTATCAGGCCCGGGCATTTTCTGTACAGAGCCGGAAAAGTCTCTATCAGACCCAATTCACGCTTTCTCCCAATAGCGATCGTATGGGGTATCGATTGGCAGGGGCTCAAATTACGCCCCCCTTCAGCGGGGTGATTTCTGAAGGCATCGCCCTGGGGGCTGTTCAGATAGCTGAAAATGGTCAGCCAATTATTCTGATGCGCGACCACCAGACACTGGGTGGCTACCCCAAGTTCGGCTGTGTTGCCCAGTTGGATTTGAATAGGCTGGCACAGGCAATGCCCGGAACCCCGATACGCTTTCAGCCGATATCTTTTCAGGCAGCAGGACAAAAATTAAAAAGCTTCTACTCCTTCTTTAATCTGTAACCTTCCGTTTTCCCGTCAGGTATTGCTGCTTGCGTTATGGCAAAACAATTCTACAGTTGTCTGAAAAGAGGCGTGACTCGATGAATGTGTTCAGTTTCCCTGTGCAGATGATTTCAGGCGTATTGGCGGGCGCAGCTTTGTCTTTATCTGCGGTTTTTGCTGCGGACAGTACTGTGCCTGCAACACCTGCATACCTTGAACAGCCTGGCAAGCTCAGATCTATCGTGCCCCTTGACCAGCTGATAGCCAGAACCCGACATACATTCGGGATCAAGGCTTCTGACGTGGTTGTATACTCAGCCCGGTTGCAGGAAGAAGAGCATCAGAAAGTGTTTGTTATCGACTTTATTGATGCCAATAACCAGTTGGAGCGCGTTGTTTATGGTGCTTTCAGTGGCAAGCAGATAGATCATGCCCCCATGCAGGTACCCATGCCAATGGAAGAGATCTTGTCAAAGGTGGAAAGTAAGTACCCCGGAGCAAATAGAATTCGAACCTGGCTGGAGAGACAGGGTGGCAATATGGTCTATGTTATAGAGCTGGCTGACAAACAGTTTAAAGTGAAGCGTCGCCAGTTAACGATGGACGCTTATACCGGCAGAGTGATCACAGACGTAACGTATGACCTGAAACCGGATGGCAAGCGGATATCCCTTGAGCAGATTATCAAAAATGCACGGAAAAAATACCGTGGGATGGTTGTGCTGAGAACCCGAAGCGGTGTCAAAAACAATATGAATGTCAGGGAAATCATTTTTCTGGATGACAATCATATAAGACATAAGATGGTGGTAAATGCGGTTAACGGGGAAGTGATAGAAGACAGAATTACGCCGCTCGGATGGATCTAGCCCGGATATTTCATAAACGTGCTCTCGCTTGTCCTTTGTCGCTCTAAGGGAGTTTTGCTCAGTCGACCGTACTCCCCGGTACGGCGCTCCCTCACAAAATCCCTTAGAGCGACAAGCGACAAAGTCCTCGGCTTTAGCATCCAGCGTCGCCCTATCTCCTACATCCATGTGGTTGTGTGCGAGAATCGGGGCAGTTTATGAAATATCCGGGCTAGACTTGATGACAGTTTACTGAGGAGAGTCTTTGTGGATCCAAGCCGTGCCCAGTTATCAAATATCCCAGGCCTTGGTGCAAGCAGCCTGGCCAGAGAGTTGCAACCGCTAACTAACGAGATTATCGAGCGTCGGTTTTGTGGTCTGTGTGCAGAGTATATTGAGCGTCCTCCCTTTATGGCTTCCCGTTGTTGCGAACATAACTACCACTATGGCTGTACTGTCGTGATGACCCGGGAGGTTGCTCAGTGTTCAGTCTGTAAAAAAACACCTGTTGAGTTTACCAGAGATACTGATTTTGCCGAAGAGGTGAAGAAGTACGACTGGAGTCTTTTTGAGCCAGCGTCGGCCGCTGGTAGCTGTGCACCGATCCAGGCCTTCGATAGTGAAGCAGTCAGTGAACAAGCTGGAGCGATTGGTGCAGTTTCAGGACCAACTGGGCTATCAGGGACCCGCAACCAGCAAGTTGTCGATGTAGAGGAGGCCGAAAGAGCTCTTGCTCAGCCAGGTATTTTCGTACAGCAAAATTTGGTCGCTCAGGAACTGGTACCGCCCGGGGCTCCTCATCTTCATCCTGCTCTGCCGACAGTTGCCCAAACGATCGTTCGCCCCTCACTGAAGCTGAATATGGTCAGTATGACCAAGACATTTGAGCGGCTTTTGGGGCAACTGTGGATGCCAGTCGAGCTGCAGTCTCTGGCAATGCAAAGAGGGTATAGCTTTCTTAGACAGATGATGGATGTCGGTGTGGTGCCCAGATGGCAGCAAATGTGTGATAAAGAAGATCATCTTTGCGGCAAACAGATGAATATTGACAAGTCCGGTGGTGCCCGTGCGTTCTTTACCGCTATGCAGCAACATCTTGATCAGCTGGCACCGGAACACCGGTTCTTTGTTACCTTCGCCTGCTCACGGCAGAATCCGGTAACGGGTTGCCCGGAACCGGTCTCACCAGTGGTGCGAATTTTTCGTCACCCGACTGAACCTCATCTGATATTTCTATTTACTATCGGTGAGCCGGTACCGAGCCGTGCCCTTGGGCGCCTGGTTTATTGGAGTTTTGCCAGTGGTACCCAGTTAGTGAAATACCTCCAGTTTCTTATGCTGGTCAGTGAGGCAACCCAGGCTATATTTGTTCGTCCGACCAAAAAGGGAGAGTCTGATGCCGAAGGTCTGGATAAAATCGATGTCAAGGCGTTTGTGCAGCAGTACCCGCCGAGGGATTTCGGACTGGGGGATCCGTCAAAAAATAACAGGAGGATTCTGCTTTATGCCGCCCAGAGTCTTGGCTTGCAGCGTATCCGCAAAGAGGATGCTGAAAAGGTTACCCTGCTGAATAACATGATTGAGGGCAATCTGCGCGACTCTCAACTGACCGTCAAAAATGTGATTGACCATATATTGGGGCTTGGTTATCGCAAGGAGCGAGGGGTACATCTCATTTTTGACATGCCTGCCACGCAGATGCCCGGGCTGCCCGGGATAGATGTTGAGCTGAATAGACAAATGATCAATTTGCAGAACGATTTAGCCGATGTCTTGATAGAGATGTATAACCAGCGAGCAACTAGCAAAACGGACTATATACTTGTTGAGCTTGAGCCAGAGGTATCCACTTTGCGAGAAGAGATTCTGGTGCTGGTCCTGGATACCGACAGACTCTACCTGGTGAATATGAAAAACAGGTCGGTGTCTGTCCAGTGTTCGTCCAGCATTGATGATATCTGTGACTTCTGTCAGGTGTTTATGAGCGGCTGTCAAATCCTGAAGGCAAATATTATCTCTTATGCGCCGATCCAAACCAAAAAAAGTCTCGCTGAATAGCCTCCTGGAGCGGGATAAAGTCTGGAAACGTATTTTTACGTAATGTCTTCCGTATCGTCCGGCGCTAGTCTATGCCCGAGTGAAGTTCGATTCGGAGCTGGACAGAAATAACCGGTCTATGGATGATGTGACTCCCTGAATCCTGACCGTAGGCAGTAATGACATTGTCACTTTCTACTTAAAGATCGCTGGATTGGGTAAGTAAAGAACAACAAATGACCTGACACAGGAAACTGTATATGACTGTTGTGACTGTTGATATCGAGAAGAATTTGCAGAACCGTCATTTTCTCAAGCTACTGGACTTCTCCCCAATGGAGATCAGCCACTTGCTGGAGCGTGCAGCACAGCTGAAAGCGGCAAAGCGATCCGGTACTGAGGAGCAGTATTTAACCGGGCGAAATATTGCCCTGATTTTTGAAAAGGCCTCGACCCGAACCCGATGTGCCTTTGAGGTGGCCTGTTTTGATCAGGGAGCCAATGTCACCTATATCGGTGGTGGCTCGCAAATGGGGGCCAAAGAGACGGTGAAAGATACTGCCCGGGTACTGGGGCGTATGTACGACGGCATTGAATTTCGTGGTCATCTGCAGCAGCACGTTGAAGATCTGGCGGCTTATTCAGGGGTTCCGGTATGGAACGGTCTGACCGATGACTGGCATCCAACCCAGGTGCTGGCGGATTTTCTGACCATGCAGGAACACGGCAATGGTCGTTCACTGGGTGAGATGAAACTCTGCTATCTCGGTGATGGGCGCAACAACGTGGCTAATTCGCTGATGGTGGGTTCTGCGAAGATGGGGGTGGATTTCAGAATTGCTGCCCCGGCAGAATTCTTCCCTGCCCCTGAGCTTATCGAGCAATGTCGGGAAATTGCCCGGGAAACCGGGGCAAAGATTACCATCAGTGAGTCGGTGGATGAAGCGGTGGCGGGTTGTGATTTCCTGTACACCGACGTCTGGGTTTCCATGGGTGAACCGATGGAAGCCTGGGATGAAAGGGTCAAGCTTATGAAACCCTATCAGGTGAATCAGGCAGTGCTGCAAAAAACAGGCAATGCCAATGTCCGTTTCCTGCACTGCCTGCCAGCCTTTCACAACGATGACACGGTGATTGGCAAAGAAGTCGCTGACAAATTTGGTATGAACGGCCTGGAAGTCACTGAGGATGTGTTCGAGTCTGACGCCTCCATTGTCTTTGATCAGGCAGAAAACCGGATGCATACCATCAAGGCTGTGATGGTGGAAACATTGGGTAACAGTCGTTAGCCTCATGGAGTGTCGGTAGTCCGTGTCAATGACGGCTACCTTCCGGAATGACACGAAGCAATAAGTCTGACCTGCTGCTCAGGCGGAACTCTGCGAAACCCGTAGAATTGTCTACTCTATTAGATGTTTAATCTGGCGTTTTCCATTCGTTACCCGAAATGGTTCCTCAGTACTTTCCCTGTGAAAGTACTGAGTTGACTGTGTTAATGAGGCGAAAAAGTTGTTTTACAGGAGGCTTGGATAGAGCCAGCAGTACAGATCAGTGTTTGGGCTTATTAGCTTAAACATACGACAATTGGCTTATGTTGTGTGCAATGAGGCGTATCGCACTTACTCAGCGTTACCTGCATGACTGATGATCTCCTGAGCCCATGTCCATTCTCTTTTTTCCCAGCAGTATAGAGGAGCAGTAATGCCCCAGAGCCTATTGCGATACACCAATATTCTCAGCATCGTTGGTGACCTCATTCGCGTCCACGTTCCTAACCTGGCTGAGGGTAATGCCCAGGCCAACTATGGTGATCTGGCGTTGATTGAGCAGGATGGACAGACTTACTCCATGGCGCAGATCATCAAGATTGACCATGAAGAGGTTTCTCTCCAGGTTTTTGCCGGCACCAAGGGCCTCTCCACCGGTGCGTCGGTCTGCTTCCTGGGCCAGCCCATGAAGACCACCTACTCCCCCAATATTCTTGGGCGAATCTTCAACGGTGCCGGTGAGCCCATTGATGGCGGGCCTGCCCTGGAACAGGATCCCAGGGTGGAGATCGACGGACCTTCGGTAAACCCGGTTCGTCGTGTACTGGCTTCCCGCATGGTACGTACCAATGTGCCCATGATCGATGTCTTCAACACCCTTGTTGAGTCCCAGAAAATTCCTATCTTCTCCGTCGCCGGTGAACCTTACAACCGCTTCCTGGCCCGTATTGCCATTCAGGCAGAGGCGGATGTCGTGGTGTTTGGCGGCATGGGCCTGATCTTCGATGATTACCACTTCTTCCGCACTACCTTTGAAGAAGCCGGTGTCTCTGCCCGTACCATTATGTTCACCAACCTGGCGTCTGACCCGACGG
This sequence comes from Endozoicomonas sp. ALC013, assembly GCF_049310205.1. NCBI lineage: Bacteria > Pseudomonadati > Pseudomonadota > Gammaproteobacteria > Oceanospirillales > Endozoicomonadaceae > Endozoicomonas > Endozoicomonas sp. ALC013. Next base: position 15,005 of record NZ_JBLYNS010000039.1, read on the forward strand.
TTGAACGTCTGCTAACGCCGGATATGGCGCTGGCGGTGGCGGAACACTTCGCCGTCGAAGAGTCCAAAAAGGTGCTGGTTCTGCTCACCGACATGACCTCTTACGCCGACGCCATGAAAGAGATCGGTGTGGCCATGGACAAGATCCCTGCCAACCGTGGTTATATGGGGGATCTGTACTCTCAGCTGGCACGTCGTTACGAAAAAGCCTGTGACTACAAAGGTGCCGGCTCTGTCACCATTCTGGCGGTGACCACCATGCCGGGCAATGACGTGACCCACCCGGTTCCGGATAACACCGGTTATATCACCGAAGGTCAGTTCTACCTGCATGAAGGGCATCTGGATCCATTTGGTTCTCTGTCCCGTTTGAAGCAGATGGTTCAGGGTAAAGAAACCCGCGAAGACCATCCCGCCATCATGAACACCATGATCCGCTTCTACTCAGACTCGGTGAACGCCGCCCAGAAACAGGCCATGGCCTTTGAACTGTCAAGCTATGACTTGAAAACCATCAAGTTCGGCAAGCTGTTCAAAAGACGCTTTATGTCTCTGGACGCTGCCATGTCCCTGGAAGAGGCGCTGGATAAGTGCTGGGAGACCATGGCTGAATGCTTTGGACCGGAAGAGACCCTGATGAAACAGAGTCTGCTGGAAAAATACTGGCCCAACCCGGAGCAGCTTTCTTCAGAGAGTGATTCACACAGAGCTGAGGAAGCTTCTGAAGCTGCAGCTGAGGCGTAATTATCATGGCCAAGGTAGCTCTCAACAAAAGTTCATTAAACAAAGAGAAGCGCAGTTTAAAGACGTACAACCGTTATCTGCCGGCGCTTGAACTCAAGCGTCAGCAGCTGATGATGGAACGTAAAAAGGCCGAAGAGGCGCTGGCACAGACACGGGAACATCTGGCGGAGGTAGAGCAGCTGGTCAGACAGCAGCTGCCAATGCTGGCAAGACAGGATGTTCCGGTGGATAACCTGGTGAAGGTAACGGATGTGCGCCTGACCCAGGAAAATATTGTCGGTACATCGGTTCCTCTGGTCGAGCACATTGAAATTGCGCTGACACCCTACAGTGATCTGGCCAAACCCCACTGGGTTGATTACCTGGTTGAGCTTCTGCAGCAGATGATTCGCCTGAGAATAGAACTCCAGGTTCGTCAGCTGCGCCACAGGGAGCTGGACAAGGCGACACGTACCACCTCCCAGCGGGTTAACCTGTTCTCCAAGGTGCTGATTCCCCAGACCAGAAAGAACATCCAGAAAATCCAGATCTATATGTCTGACCAGGACCGGGCCAGCGTCATGAACGCCAAGCTCTCCAAGGGCAAGGTTCTGGCCCAGGAAGCCAAAGGAGGTCATTCGCAGGTGGGCTGATAGCCGGGTGGTATAACCTGCGAAAGCATTGATTATGGCTATTAAACGACTGAAAAAGATCACCCTTTACGGGCCCAGCCAGGAGAAGAGCAGCATTCTGAAAGAGCTGCAATCCCTGGGCTGTCTGCATTTGATTCCATTAACCGATAAACCAGTTGAGGTTCAGGTGCAGCCGGCGGAAGCCAGTGAAGCGAAAGCGTGGCTGGAGCGCAGCCCAAAGCAGAGACGGCAGGTTCGCAATGTTCGTGAACACAAGGATGCTGCCCGAGTAGACGACATTGTTCATAAGATTCTGGACAACAAGTCCAAATTCCGTGAGCAGTCCGATATTCGCGACAAGCTGCAGGAACGGATTCGGGAAGTGCGCCCCTGGGGCGAGTTTGCTTTTCCTGCCCTGTCTGACCTGAATGGTCAACGGCTCTGGTTCTATGTTCTGCCCAATGGTGAACTGCCAGCGCTGAGGGATTCCCTTAAGCAGTGCGAGCTGCCCTGGGAGCTGATTCATCAGAGCCAGAAAGACAGTTACGTTATCGTTGTTTCTGACAAGGAGCCCGAAGACTTTCTGCTGCCTGTGCATCGTTCTCATGTGGGTAAGATTCCGCTTTCCCGCCTGGAAGAGATGCTGGATGAAGCAGAGGATGCCATCGAAGATCTGCTGGCTGAGCGGGAAGCGCTGACCCGCTGGCACTATCTTCTGGATCAGGTGCTTGCCGCTCGTCTGGACAGCGCGGATCTGCAGCAGGCCACCAGTGGCACTATGGATGAAGACAGCTTCTTCCTGGTGCAGGGCTGGGTACCGGTGGCTGAGCAGGCCAATGTTGAAGCCTTCACGGCTGCCCACGGTGTTGCGGCAATATTCGAGGACCCGACGGCAGACGACAATCCTCCGACGTTACTGGACAAACCGGCGGGAACCGGTGGTGGTGCGGATGCCCTTGGCTTCTTCCAGACCCCCAACTACCGTGCCTGGGATCCGGGTAATGTGGTGTTTTACTCATTCTCGCTGTTCTTTGCGATGATCATGAGCGATGCCATGTACTGTCTGATTTTCGGACTGATCATTTTCCTGCTCAGGGGCAAGCTCCGGCAGAGTGAAACCGGTCGTCGTCTGATGAATCTGGCGTACTTTATGTCCGGTGTGGGTATTGTCTGGGGTGTCTTTATCGGCAGTTACTTCGGTGCAGCACCCGACAGTGACAGCTTATTTGGCCGCCTGGCCTTTATCGACCTGAACGATTACAACGCCATGATGAAATTGTCGGTGGTGATCGGTGTTGCACACCTGATCGTTGCCAACGTCATGACGGCGATTGTCAATCGTGGCTCAAGTTATGCCCTGGCACCATTGGGCTGGGGGGGGTTGATGGGCGGTGGTCTGACACTGTGGCTGGGGATGACCGGTACGCTGCCAGCGGCGTTTCAATCCACCATTGGCCCGGGTCTGATGATTGTCGGTGCCCTGCTGGTCTTCCTGTTCTCCAGCAGCCGCGAAGTGACATCCTTCAAGGACCTTATTCTGAGAATGCTGGATGGCCTGAAAGCCGTCTACAACATTACCAGTGCTTTTGGTGATGTACTCAGTTACATGCGCCTGTTTGCCCTCGGCCTGTCCGGTGCATCCCTGGCCATGACGTTTAACTCTCTGGCCATGGACGTTCTTAATTCCAGCCCCGTCACCGGTGTGCTGTTTGCGGGAATCATTCTGCTGCTGGGTCACTTGCTGAATTTTGCCCTGTGCATTATGAGCGGTGTGGTTCACGGCATGCGTCTTAACGTCATTGAATTTGTCAACTGGGGACTGTCTGACGAAGGCTACCCATTTAAAGTCTTTAACCAAAGAACGACCTTTAACCAGCAAACAACTTTTAGTAAAGAGGATTAACAATGGATGCACTGATTATCGCACTGGGTTGGGTAGGTGTTTTCGCGCCGGTTGCTCTGGGTGCAGTGGGTTCTGCGATCGGCTGTTCTGTCGCCGGACAGTCTGCCTGTGGTGCGATGCTGGATGTGGAGAGCGGCTACGGTAAGTTCGTCGGTCTCTCGGCCATGCCATCTTCCCAGGTTATCTACGGCATTGTCATCATGTTTACCCTGAGTGGCATCGGCGTCACGTTAGCCAGCGCTCCTGGTCTGTTTGGTATTGGTCTGCTGACCGGTGTTGCCCTGATGTACTCTGCCGTTTATCAGGGACAGGCGGTTGCAGCGGCCATCAATGCTTCCAAGAACAAGCCGGAAGTGTTTGGTCTTTCGATTGCACCTGCGGCGATCGTAGAAGGCTTTGCGGTATTTGCTTTCGTATTCGCACTGGTTATGGGTCAGGGCATCGCCGCCTGATGATGGGGTGAATGTTGGAACCACACAGTCACTAAGACACAAAGACAAAAAGTATTTCTCTGTGCCTTTGTGTCTTTGTGGTTCAAAAAAATACTGGCCCATAAGCAAATACAGGATTAGATAATGAGTACTGCAACTCCTGAAAAACAAACCGGGAAAACCGTTTCCGTCGGTGTTCAGGAACTGATCGAAAAGCTGCGTAACCAGGGCGTCGACAGTGGTCGCCAGGAAGCGGGCAAGATTATTTCTGACGCTGAAGCCAAAGCCGCCGAGCTGATCGCGGATGCCGAAAAACGCGCCAGTGCCATTGTTGGCAAGGCCCGTGAGGAAGCGGATTTTATTACCAGGGCAGGCAAAGAAGCGCTGCAACTGGCTGAGCGAAATGCCGTCCTTGAGCTGAAAGACTATCTGCTGGAAAAATTCTCTGACCAGATCCGTGCAGTGGTCAGCCACTCCATGGAAGGCGACAAGCTGCTGGAAGGGATGATTCTGGAAGTGGCTGGCCAGAACAATCTGCGTGGCGAAAACAACATCGAAGTGATCCTGCCCAGAAAAGTCATTGGTGTGGATGAACTGCGTGACAAACCTGAGCTGCTCAAGGCCGGTGGTTTGCTGGAGTTCGCCATGAAGCGGGCCAGTGAAATGCTTCAGGATGGCGTCACGTTCACCGTTGGTGGTGCTGGCCAGAGTGGCATTGCGTTTCGCCTGAAAGACAAGGATATCCAGGTAGAGCTGACCGATGAAGCCGTTGCTGCGGTTCTGCTGAAGCACCTGCAGCCACGTTTTCGTGCCCTGCTTGAAGGCATTATTAAATAATTGCCGGTGTCAGTTCGTGATGGCAGATCAATGTCTGCCTCACGCTCATGTTAAGGAGTAGTTCCTGAATAAGTTTCGTGATTGTGGGCCCTCGAACCCTGATCTTCCTGAGTCTGTTGAAGGGCATGAACACCAGGCCCATGCGATAGATCGTGCCAGGCACCCTTCGACTCCGCTCAGGGTGAACGGACAGAGGCCCCATCATCGAACCCTGTTTCTGGGCTGCTTCCGAGGAGAATACAATGGCTGAAAATGCCTACTATACCCTGCTGACATCGCTGCCGCATATTGACTCACTGTTTAACAGCAAGATTACGCCTATCTCCCGCATTCAGCTGGACCGTCGTCTGGCCATGCTGTCCACGGCAGATCGTGAAACCCTGGTTAAGGTGGAACAGCTGGTGCACTGGAGCCATCTGGGCGAAGAGATCAAAGAAGCGTATTTGATCAATCTGGCAGAGCGCCTGTTGCAGGAGTTGGACAGTCCTGATCTGAAAGAGCTGGTGAACTGGCGTCTGGATATGCGAACCATCGCTGCTGCCTTGCGACGAAAGGCCAATGGTATTCAGGCACCGACGTCTGCGAAATGGAGTTACGGTAGCCGCTACGCCTACATCCGCCACAACTGGAATCATCCGACCCTCGGTTTGCAGCATGCATTCCCCTGGATTCCCGTGGCGGTTGAATGCCTGAGTAAAAAAGACTACCTGACGCTGGAAAAAACAGTGATGGAGGCGGTGTGGAACAAGCTGAACGAGCTTGGTGCCAGACACCGTTTCGACTTTGAAGCCGTGGTGATCTATCTGCTGCGCTGGAACCTGGTGGCACGCTGGACCTCCTACAATGGTGAACAGGCAGTGGTTCGGTTTAATGAGCTGACCCAGCAGGCATTAGGGGAATTTGCCCACCAATTGCCGGGTTCCCCGGATTAAACGACAACGGTTATACACATGACTGAACAGACAAAAACAGATCTGATGCAACAGACCTCTGCCCGGGTGGTAGCGGTGATGGGTGATATCATCACCATCGAAAGCATCAGTGGCAAAGATGGTGCGAAAAAGCCGCTGGTTAAGAACGAGGTGGTCTACGTACTGCCAAGCCGTCGCGCCAATGAAGCGGTGGAAGAGCAGCTGATGGCCGAGATTCTCCGTGTTCGTGGTAACACGGCGGATATTCAGGTGTTTGAGGAAACCCGTGGTGTTGCTGTCGGTGACCTGATTATTCAGACCGGGCACATGCTGTCTGTGGATCTGGGCCCTGGTATTCTCAGCATGATCTACGACGGTCTGCAGAACCCGCTGGAGCGTCTGGCGAATCTGCATGGCCGCTTCCTGCAGCGGGGTGTTCAGGTTGAGTCTCTGGATCGTACCCATAACTGGGCATTCACTGCCGTGGCTAAAATCGGCGATAAACTCCGTGCCGGTGAAACCTTTGGTACCGTCCCGGAAGGTCGCTTTACCCACAAAATCATGATTCCGTTTGATACCGTGGGTGAAGTGGAAGTGGTCTGGATTCAGGAAGGTAACTTCTCTGTTGATACCGTCGTGGCCCGGGTGAAAAACCACAAGGGTGAAGAAATTCCTCTGACCATGTACCAGCGCTGGCCGGTGCGTAAGTCAATCGCTGAAACGCTGGCCGCAAAAGGCAAGACCGAGCGTCTTTACCCTGACCAGCCGCTGATCACCACCACTCGCATCGTTGATACCTTCTTCCCGATTGCCCGTGGTGGTACCGGCTGTATCCCCGGACCTTTCGGTTCTGGCAAGACGGTATTGCAGCACGGTTTCTCCCGTTACTGCGATGCGGATATCGTTATTGTCACTGCCTGCGGTGAGCGTGCCGGTGAGGTGGTTGAAACCATCGAAGAGTTCCCGCACCTGCAGGACCCCAAGACCGGTGGTGCCCTGATCGACCGTACGGTTATTATCTGTAATACGTCGTCCATGCCGGTGGCTGCCCGTGAAGCCTCTATCTATACCGGTCTGACACTGGGTGAGTACTATCGCCAGATGGGTTACAACGTGCTGGCCCTGGCGGACTCTACTTCCCGCTGGGCCCAGGCCATGCGTGAAACCTCTAACCGTCTGGAAGAAATTCCCGGTGAAGAAGGCTTCCCGGCCTATATGGACTCTGCCATCAAGGGGGTTTACGAGCGTTGTGGTGTGGTTCGCAACGAAGACGGCGACGAAGGTTCCCTGACCATGATTGGCTCTGTATCACCTGCCGGTGGTAACTTTGAAGAGCCTGTTACCCAAGCCACCCTGAGTACCGTAAAGGCATTCCTTGGGCTGTCTTATGATCGTGCTTACAAACGTTTCTACCCGGCGATTGATCCTCTGATCTCCTGGTCCCGTTATCTGGATCAGCTGGAAGACTGGTACTCAAAAAACCTGTCGCCAGAGTGGGTCAGCAACGTCCGGGAGATGCAGGAACTGCTGGTACGCGGTGACAGCATCAACCAGATGATGCAGGTAACCGGTGAAGAGGGTATTACCCTGGAAGACTACGTGACTTTCCAGAAGTCTTACATGCTGGACATGGTCTATCTGCAGCAGGACGCTTTTGACGATGTGGACGCTTCCTGTCCAATCCATCGTCAGCAGGAAAACTTTGATCTGGTGGTGAGCCTGATTCGTCAGCAGTACAACTTCAGCGATAAAGAAGAGGTGCGTGATTACTTTATCAAGCTGACCGGCCTGTTCAAGAACATGCACTATGCACATCACGGATCACCTGAATACAACAACTATATGCACCGTATTCAGGAGCTTCGCAGCCAGTACGCCATGGGTGCTTTAGCTGCCTGATGACTGTTGTGTAACACGTACTGCTCAAGTCTGCCGGCGATGTCGGCAGTACTTTTTTAAGCCATTAATTTTTCAGCCACGTCTTCGTCCATTATCCCCTGAATATCTTTGGTTTAGTTTGAACTTTTCGGGTTTTTAAATATCAACACTGGAAAGAGCTGCTGGTGTTATATGGATAGCAATAAAATTTCAGGCTTGCCTGACTCTTGCATTGTTCAGACTTACCACTCTTATCAACAAGAACGTGCGGGTGGCAGGATGGGCTCTTACTATGTTACCCCCTGTGAACATGATGACCTTTCAGGTGCTGATTCTGGCTCAAATTTTCAGGAAGATGGCAGGATGCGACGTTTGGCTGAGCGGTTTTCAGCTATCGCTACTGTTACTCAACCAGTCTCTGCACAAAAGATAGAAGTGAAAACCAGGGTTCAGTTTGCTTTGCAGGCATTCCTGAAACATGACATTGAGTTTTGCAGGCAATTTGTGCAGCCAGCAAATCCTGACTGTGACAAAAGTTTTACCCCTCGATTTATCAGATTTTTTCCTGTTGTGTCAGGGATTTTGATCGATGCTCTTGTGGCAAAAGGAGAATCTGCTTCAGACAGCGATTTTGAGCTGGCAGGTGATGTATTAAAAGACACTGAGGTGAAGACTGTTTTTTTCCAGCTGATAAGAGCCACTTTTTCCGGGCTGGATAGTTCCAGGAAAACGACAGCTGATCATCTTCTTAAGGCTTATAGAAAATATCCGGATGGGTGTTATGACGCAATAGTTGATGGAATCATCAGCCATAGAAAATCCCTTCCGGAATTACAGGTTGCAATGGACAGAAATCGGCTTACCCGGGGATTTCCAGTATGCTATTTTTCAATGCTGTTTGGTTCGAAGGACGACTATTATCTGGGGATTGATGCCCAAAATTATGATGCCAATACGGTTCATAATCTTTGCCAGGCCTTTGCCGGTTTGTTGGAGCAGTCCCGTCGTGGCGATCTTGAACCTGTGAATCTGTTGATATTGAATCAGATTCATCAACGTCTGACGAAAGATGTCAAGTCTTGGTACGGCGATCCTATATCTCCAACGTATGACTTTTCTGCATCACATGTATTTGATATTCCCAAAGAAAAATTCACGCCGTCGGGTTACCAGGAAATGATGTTGTTCGTGCAGAGCTGCGATCAAAAATACCGGGGTATGGATAAACTCTCTCCTGACAATCACGCAATTTTTCATATTTGTGGCTACCATGCGCCAAATCATGAGAAACCGGGCAAAGTTACGGTCAGAGCCTATTGTGATGAGCCTGACAAAGGTAATGTTCGCAAGAAAAATGTATTGATAAACGTGTTGGTTGACCATAGAAAGGCGCTGCATAGAACCCCGACTCCGGAAGACGTTCGCTTATCCACTGCCCGGTTGGCAAAGCGATTAATGCTTTTGCACTATTTTCTCGACGGAAATGGCAGAACCATTATTTACCTGATCAATCGCGAGCTGCTCAGAAATGGTCAGCCTCCGTCAATTATTCTGGATGCTGACGCCATTGCTGCGAAGTCATCTGCGGAGTTCTCCGACATGATAAAGGAAGGGCAGGATCTTTTTATCGGTATACAGCGCAATCAGCAGCCAGCCTTATCTAATCCACCCTCTCTCTGTTTTCATGATCAGGCAAAAAGGAGGCTGCATGGGTATTTACAGCAGGTCTGGCGATAGGGGGTTGGGGATGTCGACAGGTTGGGTCGGTATTATTGGTAAAAAACGACAGTATATGTACAATGCAGAATGTTCTCCTCGTATAACCAGATAACTACGAGGTTAAAGCGGTCAGGGATTCGCCGTACATAATGATAAAAAAGTTCTGTGGAATCTGTTTTTTGCGGCAATATTGCTGCTGTTGGGTCTGGGTATCTACAAGTCCAGTCAGGCGATTGACTATATCTGGCGCTGGGATCGAGTCCCCCAGTACATTGTTTATCAGGCCCGCGATGAACTTCGTGCGGAGTTTGATGGCACCATAGAAAGTAATGAAACAGGAGAGCTAATCCTCATCAATGATGTTGACGACAGTGAGCGTATGACTGTTGTCGGTTATCAGGAAATGGCTGTCAGTGACGGTGATCTGATCTTTGCAGGTGACCTGTTGGCGGTCAACTATCACTGGCAGCCTGGGCCGATGGCCAATGGACTCTGGATGACCATCAAGCTCTCCCTGGTGTCTATTGTTTTTGCCATTGTTCTTGGTGCTCTGGCTGGTCTGGCGCGCATATCACCCAATCCGGCACTGCGTCACCTTGCGACTGTTTATGTGGAGCTGGTGCGGGGAACTCCCCTGCTGGTCAAATCTTCATTGTCTACTTCTTTATTGGCACTGTTTTGGATCTGGAGCGATTCACCGCCGGTGTGGTGGCGCTGGCAGTATTCACCGGAGCCGCCAGTTTTCCTCCGCAACTGTCGGGTGGACAGCAACAGCGGGTTGCCATCGCCAGGGCACTGGCCATGCAGCTACGGATTATGCTGTTTGATGAACCCACCAGTGCCCTTGACCCGGAAATGGTTGGCGAAGTGCTGGATGTGATGAAACAGCTGGCTGGAGAGGGGGTGACCATGGTGGTGGTTACCCATGAAATGGGGTTTGCCCGGGAGGTGGCTGACCGGGTTCTGTTTATGGACGGCGGTGAGTTACTGGTGGATAGTGAGCCGGAGATTTTTTTTCAGGCACCGGAAAATGAACGTTTGCGAGTCTTCTTAAGTCAGGTAATTTGACGAAATATTCGGTCGGTAATTATCCGTTGTTATCTCCTGGGCGTGTTTCCCTAAACGCCCAGCGAACCCTTAAAACAGGCGTTCTTTTAAACGCAGGAATCAATAACCAGTACATAAAAATGCCAAAGCAGTTGGCGACGATATCCCAGAACGATGGGTAGCGATAGTCGGTAAGGGATTGCAGGCCTTCAATCCAGATACCGTATAAAGCCGCGATAGCCGCTTTTTTCAGGTTGAAACGGTCCTGGTAACAAAAGCCATCAAGCAGGCCGGAAATAACCAGAAAAGCAAGGCAGTGGGCTATTTTGTCAGCAGCCACCGGCAGCTTCCAGAATGTCAGGTCAACACCTTTGAAGTTATCTATAGGCAATAGAGACAAAATAGTGATGGCTGTCAGGGTAATGGCTAATGCCGCTCTGCTGACCGGTAAATAGTGCTGAAGAATTACGTCTTCCAGTGACGGGGCTTTCCTGAGGTTTTCCACTTTACACGTTTGGATCTGTTTGTATTAAGTTTGTCTTTCAGTGAAGCAGGGATTTCCAGCTCACGCCAATGACCCGGCTGCAGGTCGTCAATTTTCCATGATCCTATCTGGCAGCGAATCAGCCTGAGTGTTGGATGGCCGATAGCAGCGGTCATTCTTCTTACCTGACGGTTTCTTCCCTCCTTTATAGTCAATTGAATCCAGCAATCCGGAATCGACTTTCTTTCCCGTATGGGTGGCACTCTTTCCCAGACATCAGGAGCGTCAATGATTTCTGCCCGGGCCGGGAGAGTAGGGCCATCGTTCAGAACTATTCCGGTACGAAGATGGTCTAAGGATTGAGAGTCCGGGATTCCTTCCACCTGAACCCAGTATGTTTTGGGCATTTTGTGCTCAGGTGAGGCAATCAGGTTTTGCAACTGGCCATTATCCGTCAGCAGTAACAACCCTTCGCTGTCTCGATCCAGCCTGCCCGCTGGATAGATGCCGGGAATGTTAATGAAATCCTTCAGGGTTTGCCGTCCTTCCTGGTCCGTAAACTGGGTCAAAACACCGTAAGGTTTATTAAAAAGCAATAATCGGCTTTTTTTGGAAGGGCGTATAACAGAAGCCTGCATAGGTAATCACTGATGAGAAAAGTCAGAATTATAAATGCAGGAGAACCTGTGGACTAGACTATGGCCTTAACCATTTAAAAGGGGGTTGTGTGAGTACACCACCAGCAAGCTGTGATCACCCTCAGCAGCGGGCAACTGATGTGAAATCAGTTATCAGTTATTTAGCTCCATTGCTATTGGGGGGGAGTCTGTGGGTGCTCCCTGCACCGGAAGGTCTGGATCTGCAGGGATGGCACATGCTGATTATTTTTATCAGCACCCTGTTGGGGGTGATGGTTACTCCCATGCCGATGTCGGCAATCACCTTGATGGGGGTGACAGCCCTGGGGCTGACCAAAACCCTGACCCTCAAACAGGCACTGGCGGGTTATGGTGATCCTGTAACCTGGCTGGTGGTGCTGGCGTTTTTCATCTCTCACGGGTTTATAAAAACCGGGCTTGGGCTCAGAATTGCCTACTGCTTCATGCGTATCATGGGGAAGAAAACCCTGACCCTGGGTTATGGACTGACCCTGACGGATATGCTGCTTGCCCCGGCAATGCCCAGTACCACGGCTCGCGCAGGTGCCGTGGTATACCCCATTATGCAATCCATCGCCACTGTCTATGACAGTAAGCCGGGAGCCACTGCCAACAGGATGGGGGCCTTTCTGTTGATGATCGTCTTCCACGCCAATGCCATCACCAGCACCATGTTTCTGACTGCCATGGCGGGTAATCCGCTGGTGGTCAAGCTTGCTGGCAATCAGGGTATTGAGTTGAGCTGGGCGACGTGGGCCTTGGGGGCATTGTTACCCGGTATTGTCTGTCTTATCTTGATGCCACTTTGTCTGTATCGCATTATCCCGCCGGAATTGAAAGAAACCCCCATGGCCGTCAAGGTGGCACAGGATGAACTTCACCGCCTGGGCTCCCTGACCAGGGATGAATGGATTATGGCCGGTACTTTCCTGTCGCTTCTTGTGCTATGGATATTTGGTCAGCAGCTGGGCTTTTCAGCGACGCTGGTGGCTATGGTGGGTGTGTGCATTCTGCTGTCAAGCGGTGTTCTGAACTGGGATGATCTCCGTGGTAACAAGGGAGCCTGGGACACCATGATCTGGTTCGGGGCATTTATTACCATGGCTCATTACCTCAGTGCTTATGGCGTAGTGAACTATGTCAGTGATCAGGTTGGCGTTCTGTTTGACGGTTTGCCCGCCTGGGTGGCAATGATCACCGTCTGTGGACTGTACTACTTTTTCCATTACTTCTTTGCCGCATCAACAGCACAGATCAGTGCCATGTATGCCGGTTTTCTGCTGATTATGCTTGGAGCTGGCGTTCCCCCTCTGGGAGGTGCCCTGATGCTTGCCTATATGAGTAATATTTGTGCTGTTATTACCCACTATGGGAATGGACCGGCACCAATCCTTTATGGTGCTGGTTATGTCTCTCTTTTCAACTGGTGGAAAGTCGGGTTGATCATGAGCTCGCTCTATTTGCTGGTATGGCTGGGGCTGGGTAGTGTCTGGTTGTCCTGGTTAGGCTATTTATAGCCAGGATATAAGCCATAAAGTTGTAACTAATCCGGCCATCTGCAACTGTGCGTATGGCCTAAACAATCACCTCAACAAGAAATGTTTTGATCAGGAAACCCAGGACACCCAGGCCGAGAGCTCCAAAGAGTACGAATGTTCCCCATTTTCCCGCATTGGATTTTTTGGCCAGGTCATAAACGATAAAAGCCATAAATAAAACCAGCCCGCTGATTAAGACCTGTAACATGATGGATTCAAACTCAGCAATATCCATAGAACCTCCAGAAGTTTAGCCGACTTTTTTTGGCAACTTTTTTGCGTGCTTTTTTCGCCAACTTTCTTATGCCGGTATTTTAGGCATTTTCTGCTGAGTCGCCAATATCGCATATAAACACAGTGCAACTCAGTTGATGCGTTATTGCCGGGCGCTGCAATCCTCAATAGACCCTACACAGATTTGTCCCCAGACCGATATAGGTATCCAGAGAGTTTCAAAATGATCTGGTCAAAGGTTATCCGGGGGGAGGTATGGCGCTCAAACTCAGGCTGGTGGATGTCACCAAATTACAAAAAACCAACTATCTGACGTCGGAGGCATCAAAGGCGGCCGTCCGGGAGGCAAAGGTACTGCTGGATAAGCAGGAAGAGTTTATGAAAAATGGCGGAATGGACCGGCAAAAGTTACGTGCTTTTATCAATAGTGACTTTTGGACATCTCGCCAAAAGCAGAAAGCCAGGGAAGAACTGCTCAATTTTCATAATGAGTTTAAAAGCAATATGGCCAATGAAGCAACAGCTAAGCGCAAAGAACTCAATAGTGCCAGTCGACTGCTCAGTCAACGCAAAGTGAAGAAGGCAAGTACCGTTAAAAAGCGCTCCGGATTTGTATAGGGCGTAAACAGATCAATACAAAAAATAACTGCTTTTCAGGGATGAGTTCAGCATGAATAACGTTAACGGCGTTTCCACGACGAATGATATAAAAACTCTAAATCCGGCAGATATGAGTCAGCAGGACTTCATTGCTGCTGTTTATCTTGAACGTGGAGAAATGCTGGACTCGGAAGTTCGAAGAATTATCGGTGAAATTGATAAAAGTAATCAGTATATAGATACCATCAATAAGATGATTGGCAAGGCAAATGTGGCCGAGTATGGATCAACCCATTATTCTTCCACCACATGGCAGGTTAAAGGCAACAATGTTGTGCTTGATAATGGTTACGGGTTGAATTTCCAGCCAGATGGTAAGGGTGGCAATACCTTCACTCTGCTTGACGGTGATGGTAATCAGTTAATCTACCAGAACCAGACGCTGATACCTGTGCCTGCCGGTGCTACGGTGGATGCACTGGAAGTCGGCATTCCCGTGATGAACGACATGACTTATATACTGAATGATGGCACTGAGATTACCTTTAAGGCCGGAGCCCCGGATAAGGCATTCAACTCCTCGGACTTTTCCGGAGGCATGGCGGATATCACCTCGATTATCATTACCCGGGATAATCAGGGAATGAAAATCAGTGATGTTAATGTTGCCGGCTCCATGGCCATCGGTTCCCCTACCATTGAGACCCCAACTGACGCGGCAGTATCCCAGCCGACCACAACCACGCGAACGGTAAATGTTCCAGCTGACAGTCTGTCGACGTATGGGGACTACAATGAATCCGAGAATTACGACACCATTGATGTCGATCATGCGAGCAGAGTACTCTCCATGTGGGAAGGGGTTATTAAGGATAAATCTGTGGCGGAACAGTCAGCCTTATTGGCCAAGATAAAGTCGGATGGCGGGATTTCTGTTGACTGGGAACTCGGCGATTCGGATTTAAGCGATAGTACTTATACAAAAACGTTTAATTATGAGCCTTATGGCAATGAAACGCTCTACCAATTTATTGAACGTGCGGTTAATCGCTCCAAACTGGATTTTCGTAACTATGTCAAGGATGAGGAAGGTGATATAGAAATACATTATGTCAGTACCGATATTAATCTTCCTGCTTATAGTTATCCGGAAGTGATACCGGCGACGAGTAAAACAACCAGTTCCGTTCCATCCAACTGGGTCAGTGAAAGACGGAACTTTTATGATTCAGAGGATTATGGGAATATCAAGGTATTCACTGATGATTATTTATTAAAATTGAAAAATGAAATTCTTGAAATGGACCTTTCTGAGGACAAGATGAGGGGGTTTGAAAAAGAGTTGCAGACCAATGGTTATACCGTAACCCTGGAGCTGTGGGATACTGACGGGGCAGATGATTACTATAACGAATCGTATCACTACAAAATGATATCCGGAGAGAGTACGGATGATTTCTTTGACCGCGTGATGGAACAGTCGGCAGCAAAATTTAAAACGCACATAAACTACCATGAGAATGAGGGAGCAATTGATATCGATGAAATCGCGGCATCGAGTTCTTTGCCCGGATTCTCCTATGATCGGTATGCGCCAGCTCCCCAGACTGAGGATAATTCCTCTCGCCCGAACAACCGCCACAGCCTGGATGTCAACAATCATGATGGCCACATCCTGTATGAAGCCGGCGGTATGCATCAGTGGGAGTATGATGGCCGGGGTACCCAGGCCATCAGCAAAGCGAATCCCAATGATTCCAGCAACCAGGTATCCGGTTTTTTTGGCAGGAAGCTGGCGTTCAGCCAGGCAATCAATGATGAGTTTAGCGGTACCACGCCATTTATGACCCAGAAGGAGAAAGAACTTCTGGCTAATATATTGAGGATTACCTATCCCGATGCCAGTGGCAGTGGCCGACTGACCCCGGAAGAGTGGGTCACGTTAAAGAAGAGCCTGATTAATGCCCGGGATAACCTCAATGGCAACAGTCAGATTCAGACCGTTCAGCTGCAAAGGGCGATGCAGACGTATAATCAAAACTTTGAGGCCATGTCCAACGCCCAGCAGAAGATCTACTCCCTGCTCAGGGATATTATTTCTAATGTGAAGTAATCCGGGTCAACCGGTAATGGCTGTGAAGCAGCGAATGCCGGTCAACTTGACTTAATCAAGACTGATCCCCAGTTGACTGACACCATCGTTGGCAGAAAGCAGCCGAAGTTCTTTGGTAAACTCTTTTGATGGTTTCTTTTGCTGACAGACCATGCTGATCAACTCACTGATAAACCGACGTTGAACCTCAAACAATTCATGCTCTTCAGTGTACTGCGCCAGTTCGGTTCCTCTAAGCTCTTGTGCTTCAGTGTATTTTATGAATTTACCAATGGTGCTGAGTGACACGGTTAATGCACTGGCCGTTTCATCAATGGTTGCTTTCATGGCACAGTTGATGGCACAGTTAAGACCAGCCGAAAAATCCAGCGCCGGTTCAACACCAAACATATCAAAATCTTCAGGAGCTGGCGTATTTTCATCCAGTCGTTCAAGCAGACGTTCGAAGTTTTTTGACGATTGAAGTCCGGCAGTATAGTCCCAGAGCATGTTCAGACAGTGCCTCACATCGGCAGCATGGCCAAATTCTGCCAGCTCTGAAAACAGTGCAAAGTTGGGCCAGGCTCTCTCAGTGACAGCAGTAGCGAGTGTCGCCAGTTGCCAGGGAGCGAGTAATTCAATTTGGCGGGAATATTGAGCGTACAGTGTGCGGATGTTCAATGATGATTACCATTAGGGTTGATGCCGCTGGCATTCTAGCATTTCTTATTAACAGCGACATCACTACTTTAAATTTACAGGGGCCAGGTAAACTGCAGGCGTACAGAGTTGAAATTGTAATTGGAATTCAACTCAACAGAACCACCATCCGGTAAGCAGCTGCCCGCAGTAATTCGATTGGTCCTGAGCTGAACTTCTCCACAATCACTGAAAGAATAACGGGTGTTCTGCCTGATAAAGTAAATACTTTCTTTAACGCTTTCTCCAAGACCGATGCTCTCCAGTCCGTAAAGAATGGCTGAGCTGGCAACCTGGTCCCGAACCTTATCCGGGTCGTCAATGGTTTTATAAATGAATGAGCCAATGTGTTCTTCATTGAACTCTATTGTCTGCTTGAAAATAAATTCTGTTTGTTCGTGGTCTGTTTGATAAGCCGGTGCCTGAAAATCATTCATGGATGACACCTGGTTTAAAAACGGGGCTCTATCATTTGATTCCATCAGCATGGGTTGATCAGCAGATGAATAGGATATAAAGCCCATTGCCATAGATAAGTAAATCGTTCGAAAAATGCTTTGGGCAATATTTTTTATTTTCATGGCTTTAATCCTTGAGTTGATTTATGTCTGTTTGTTCTTTTTCTCCAAGAGATATTTTTTGGTTTTTGACAGGAAGAGAATGTTTTTAGTTCTATTTAGATAATCAAAAACCAAATGCTTAAAACATATTGTTTTAAATGCATATCATCACATTAGACACCTAAAGAGTGAAAATAACTTGAACAAAGGTATCATATTTCTATTTGATCTATGGTTTTGAGTGTTTTGATTGTTTTAGAGAATAAAAATATCTTTTTATATTTCGAATATGGTTTCCAGAGAACATCCCCGGAAACCAATGGGCATCAGGCGCGGGACATGAATTTCCCGGTTTCTGTATTGACTTTGATGATTTCTCCGTTACTGAGATACTCTGGAACCTGAACTTCCAAGCCAGTGCTGACCCGGGCAGGTTTTGTTCTTGCCGCAGCCGAGGCCCCTTTTATGCCAGGGGCTGTATCAACGATTTCCAGGGCAACGGATGCTGGCAGGTCAATCGCCAGTAGCTGGCCATCAACCAGAAGGGCGGTCAGGCCTTCCATATTGTCAGCGATATAGAGAAGCTGGTCCTCAATAGTGCTGGCATTGACGAGATACTGGGAATAATCCTCAGAATCCATAAACGTACACTCATTGTCTTCACGATAGAGAAGCGTGACGGCTCTTCTCTGCAGGTCCACGTCAGTGAGAAGAATATCGCCGGTCAGTGTCTGCTCAAGTTTCTGGCCGCCGGGAACAGAATTGAAACGAACCTTATACAGGGTCTGGGCACCGCGGGCAGATGGGCTTTTCGCCTCAACCTGACGAACCTGATAATACTGGCCTTCAATGTCTACAATCTGGCCTTTTTTCAGTTCTCGAGCGTAAGGCATTGGATTCCTCGGAATAGCTGGTGTGCAGATAAATACGGTTGGAGTGATGATTGCTCTGGTCTGAACTGCTTTGACCTGGATAGTCTAGGAGGCTGTCCGAGAATAGCGCCCGTAGCGAGGATGGCAGAAAATTGAGGATAAAAATTTCGTTTTGTGAGGTGAATAGTGGGGCTATTTGCCGAACAAAACGGAATTTTTAGACCAATTTGCTGCCACCGCAGTAGGGCAGTCTATTCTCGGACAGCCTCCTAGTTCCAGCGTCAGGAGTCTCTGGCCGGACAGCCAGAGTAAAGCATCCATCGGGGCATTTTAAATTGATTATGCCTGCTGATAAAGAGAGCAGTGAGTGAAGTATTGCGCAATACTATGCCGGATTGAGGTTTAAAGATGAGTCTCATCAATGCAAATGTCGTGGGTTACTGGATTTACCAACAACCTTGCCCTTGTTATCGAGAATTTTAGCCCTGGAATCCACACGGTATATCTGCCTTAAATACTCTTCCTTAATGGCTTTCTCATCAACGAGAGGCTTGGTATCCACTCCGGCGTATGCCAGGTATTCAAGCATGTACAGGGGGTTCGGCATGATAACCTCCGAGCCAGTTATAATAGCTTACCTTTCGCCATGACTCCGTTTGTTGATGCAGGGCATAAAAAGGGTGCCTTGTCATGAAAGTTTGTTGCAAGCCTATGCAAACCACTGCTGAAACGTGTTGTCTGCCAATTTCATGAAAAATATTGCATCCTGCTCGCTAACATAGAAAAATTTGACTTATATCAATGCTTGAAAAAGGCTGGGCCTATAAAAAAGATCATTAGAATAAATATCTAAGGGGGATGCTATATGACGACAGTGATTGACCGAATCATCAAAGACCATCAGCATATGGCACGCTTGCTGGACTACCTGGATTACGAGGTCTCTGGTTACCGGGAAGGCAGTGAGCACAATCCTCAGCTGAACATTATTATTGAAGCGCTGGATTATATGCATAACTATCCAGATGCATTTCACCATCCTCTTGAGTCCAGGTTGATGGCCCGGCTTCGTCCCCGGTTGGCCAGTAAAGAAGAACGGATTCAGTTTGATATGATTGAGAATCAACACCGGCAGATTACGGCAATGACCCAGAGGCTTGTGGAGGCTTTCAATACCGTTGCTTCTGACCAGGTTATCCCGATCAATCTGCTACTGGCTGAATACACGCTCTACAGTGAGTTGCAGCGGGAGCATATGGAACTGGAAAACCAGTATATGATTCCGGCGATGCAGTCTTTATTAAGTGTTGATGATCTGGTACTGGTTGATAATGATCTTAAACAGATGTCTGATCCACTTTTTGGTTCTCATTTATGGGAGGTATACCAAAATCTGTACCAGTATGTGACTGAGCGGGAAAACGAGGTTGAGCCGGTTATTTAATATTCAGCTCCACTCATAACTTTTACTCTCCAGCAAATTGCGTGTTAGGAATTTGCTGGGAGTCCTGTCCAGAGCGAAACTCAGTTTTCGGCTTGTCGCTTCGCCTTTATCTTCTTCGCCCAGCCTGCAATGTAATAGCACTGATATTCATAAAGTGATAATTGTAAGTAGTTGGCCAGAAAATATGATTTCATTTGGTTAACTACTTATAGGGCCGGTTTTTATTTCGCTATCTATCAGCGTACAGTGTTGACATCTGAGTCATGAAAGAGAGGATGGAGCGTGGGTAAACCAATAACATGGATTGTTGCAGGCATTTTCTGGATGCAGGCTCATTTCGTTCTTGCTGATGCCATTGGCGAGATCGCGCCCGAGCCGGGTACAGGTAATACGGAACAGGAACTGGTCAGGGCCTCTGACTATATGGTGGCTACTGCAAACCCCTATGCAGCGAGAGCTGGTTATGAAATTCTCAAACAGGGCGGTTCTGCTATTGATGCTGTCATCACCACGCAGCTGGTACTGAATCTGGTGGAACCGCAATCTTCAGGTATTGGTGGGACGGGATTAGTCGTTTATTTTGATAATAAGGCCGGGCAGTTATCCACCTGGGAAGGTCGTGAGACTGCGCCGGGGCAGGTAAAGCCGGATCACTTTCTTGATGAAACAGGAGAACCCCTGGCGTTTTATGATGCGGTTGTGGGAGGGCGATCGGTAGCAACCCCCGGTCTGCTCAAATTGATGTATGAAGTGCATCAAAAGCATGGAAAACTGGCTTGGAAAACCTTGTTCAAGCCAGCGATAAAACTGGCCCGGGAAGGGTTTATTGTGTCGCCAAGACTGGCCAGGCTGGTTGCCATGGATCAGACCCGTCTGGGGCGTTATGAAAACACGAGAAACTACTTTTATCCTGAAGGACGTCCTGTGCAGGAAGGCGATCTGCTGAAAAACCTGCCATTTGCCAATACTCTGTCTCTTATTGCCAATCGCGGGATTGATCCGTTCTATCAGGGAGAGATTGGTCGCGATATCGTCACAACGGTGAACTCAGTAACCGATAATCCTGGCTTACTGACGATGAGTGACCTGAACCGTTATCAGGTTCAGGAACGTGACCCTGCCTGTATGGACTATCGGAGGTATCGGGTGTGCAGTATGGGACCACCAAGTTCGGGTGGACTGACCATGGGGCAGATTCTCGGGATGCTGGATCACTACAACCTGCCTGAACTGGGCAAGGACAACCCCATTAGCTGGCAACTGATTGGCGATGCAACGCGTCTGGCTTTTGCCGACCGTGGAATGTATATGGCGGATCAGGACTTTGTTCATGTGCCGAAGGGTTTGTTGGATAAGTCCTATCTTCTTGAGCGAAGTCGGCTGCTGAAAACCGGAAAGCCGTTGCAAGGGGTTGCTCCGGGCTTGCCACCGGGCATAGACAAAATACGTCAGGCTTCCGGTGAAGCACTGGAACTCCCGGCAACGACGCATATCAGCATTGTTGATGGTGATGGCAATGCGGTGGCGATGACCTCCAGCGTAGAGAATGCTTTTGGTTCACGCCTGATGGTCCGTGGTTTTCTATTGAATAACTCCATGACGGATTTTTCCTTCCGTCCATTT
>NZ_JBLYNS010000040.1:0-35832 GCF_049310205.1 Endozoicomonas sp. ALC013
TTGGCAATCAGCAAAGATTACTGGAATAGATGAAACCCCATGAGTGATACCAGATCTTCATTAAATTACCGCCAGGCCTCTTTTTACAAGAGCGCGGCCAGGCTGAGCCAGTGTCCGGAGAATGAAGGTCGTGAAGTGGCCTTTGCAGGTCGCTCTAATGCAGGAAAGTCCAGCGCCCTGAATGCGCTGACGGGTTCCAACAAACTGGCTCGTACCAGTAAGACGCCGGGAAGAACCCAGCTCATCAACTTCTTTGACGTGCAGGATGGTGTCTTTCTGGTGGATCTTCCGGGCTATGGTTATGCCAAAGTGCCTGAAGCCATGAAGCAGGAGTGGCAGCATCACATGACCGATTATCTGGAGCGTCGCGAGGCGCTGGTTGGCCTGGTGCTGTTGATGGATATTCGTCATCCGATGAAAGAGTTCGATCAGATGATGCTTAACTGGAGTGTAAGTGCAAACTTACCGCTGCACATACTGCTCACCAAGGCGGACAAACTGAAACAGGGGGCCGCCAAACAGGTTCTGAACAGCCTCAAAAAGGATCTGTCCCGATTCCCACAGGTGAGTGTTCAGTTATTCTCTTCCCTCAAGAAAACCGGTGTTGATCAGCTCTCTATGAAACTGGATGAGTGGTTTCTTGCACCTGAGCCCGATGACATTTATGACGGTGACGAGCACCTGGAGTCTGATGATTAGGTTTCACTGCTGAGCATGGAAAGCTAAACCAGCCCTCGTTCCGCCATGGATAGTATCTTTCCCTGTCCCACAATCATATGATCCAGCACCTGAATATCCACCAGTTGCAACGCCTCTTTCAACCGCTGGGTAATGCGAATGTCAGCCTGACTGGGCTCAGGATCGCCCGATGGGTGGTTGTGACAGAGAATCAGTGATGCCGCATTCAACGCCAGCGCCTGTTTCACCACCTCCCTGGGATGAACGGTGGCTGTGTTCAAGGTGCCCTGAAAGAGTGTTTCCAGCGTAATAACCCGGTGCCGGGTGTCCAGAAAAAGACAGGCAAACTGCTCTCGCTGAAGACCCTGGAAGTGCAGCTGCAGGTACTCCCGGGTTGACTCTGGGCTGGAGATAACATCGGAGTTGGCTACCTTTTCACGCAGTACCCTTCGGCAAAGCTCCAGGGTAGCGCTGAGCTGCGTAGCTTTGGCAGGCCCAAGGCCTTTAACGGACATAAGATGCTGATGGCGGGTGGTCAGCAGTTTTTCCAGGCCACCAAACTGTTCCAGCAGATGGCTGGCCAGTTCCATCACGTTCATACCCTGGCAACCCGTTCTTAACAGCAGTGCCAATAGCTCCGCTTCAGTGAGGGCTGAAGGGCCCATGGCCAGTATCTTTTCTCTTGGTAGCAAATGATGACTCCGGGCTTTTATGGTGGTTATACCGTCAGCTATTCACTGCTATGATGGAGCGGATTTATGGTGAGTAGCCCATGGCGTTCTGTGCGGTTCCTGACTACTCAGACAAAAAATTGCCGGTTTAATTCCCTGAGGAAATTTGCAAAAAATGCAACAGCTAAGTAACAAACGCATTGTTCTTGGTGTTACCGGTGGCATTGCTGCTTATAAGAGTGCAGAGCTGATTCGTCTGCTGACCAAACTGGGGGCTGATGTCCGTGTGGTCATGACCAGTGCCGCCTGTGAGTTTATTACCCCGTTAACCCTGCAGGCACTGTCTCACAACCCGGTGCATCTGGATCTGCTCGACACCGGGGCGGAAGCGGCCATGGGGCATATCGAACTGGCCCGCTGGGCGGATGTGGTTCTGATTGCCCCTGCCACGGCTGACTTTATTGCACGACTGGCCGGTGGCCATGCGGATGATCTGTTAACCACTTTGTGCCTGGCCACCAGTGCACCTATCTGCCTGGCACCGGCCATGAACCAGGGGATGTGGCGTGATAGTGTGACCCAGCGAAATTGCGAAGAGCTGCTGGAGCGGAATATCCATTTGTTTGGCCCGGGCGATGGCAGCCAGGCCTGTGGTGATATCGGCCCGGGCAGGATGCTAGACCCTGAGCTGATTGTGGAAAAAACATCGGGGCTGTTCAGCCATGATATTCTCACCGGGGTGAATATCATGATCACCGCTGGCGGCACCCGCGAAGATATTGATCCGGTTCGGTATATTTCCAACCACAGTTCCGGAAAAATGGGCTTTGCCATTGCCGAAGCGGCTGTTGCATCCGGGGCAACGGTTACCCTGATCAGTGGCCCGGTGAATCTGGACACACCGGATCGGGTCCGGCGGGTGGATGTGGTCAGTGCCAGGGATATGCATCAGGCGGTTCATGACCGGATAGCCGATGTGGATATCTTTATCGGTTGTGCTGCTGTCAGTGACTATCGCCCTGCCGAGGTTGCCCGGGAAAAGATCAAGAAAGACCCTGACAATGGCAGTGAAACCCTGGAGATTAAACTGGTACGGAACCCCGATATTATTGCTTCGGTCTCCGCTCTGGACACACCGCCCTTTGTGGTGGGTTTTGCCGCAGAGACGCACAATGTACTGGGCTACGCTGCGGATAAGCTGCGCCGCAAGAAGATGAATCTGGTGGTGGCCAATGATGTGGGTGACCGGGAGATTGGCTTCAGCAGCGACAGCAACGAAGTCACCGTCATTGGCGAAGCGCTGGAAGAGCCATTACCAAGAGCATCGAAAAAAGTGGTGTCCCGCAAGCTGCTGCAAATTGTTGCCCGCCGTTTCAGAAAGTGGAAAAGCCAACAGCCCAAAACTGAGACAGTTGAACAGCCTTGAAAGGCATTTCACGGTAAATACACAGGGAATTAAACGACATGAGAACACTGAAAACCCGTATTCTGGATCCACGGCTGGGCACAGAGTTTCCATTGCCGGAATATGCCACAGAAGGCTCAGCAGGTATTGATCTGCGAGCCTGTCTTGATCAACCTATGAGCCTGGAGCCGGGTCAAACCCAGTTGCTGCCTACCGGTATGGCCATCCACATTGAAGACCCGTCCCTGGCGGCGATGATCCTTCCCCGCTCCGGACTGGGTCATAAGCATGGCATCGTTCTGGGTAATCTTGTGGGACTGATTGACTCTGACTACCAGGGGCAGCTGATGGTCTCCTGCTGGAACCGGGGAAATACCACGTTCACGATTCAGCCGGGGGAGCGTATTGCCCAGTTAATACTGGTTCCCGTGGTTCAGGCCCGACTGGAGATTGTGGCAAGCTTTGATGAAAGTGACCGCGGTGCCGGAGGCTTTGGGCACTCCGGAACCCACTGATTACGGCTTTTTGTCACCAGGGCGTGGCTGATTGTGCCAGGCCGCCACCAATAAAAAATAACCAGGGCCTGTTGATGTTACGTTGCCAGTTCAAATTGAGCCTGCAGTCAACAGGCCCGGACACCATGCTCAATCAGTAAGAGCAACGCAGGAGGAGTCATGGATAAGCCTGCTTTATCCTCTCAGGAAATCGCCACGGTTCTGACCGAGGCACTGCCCTATTTGCAACGCTATGCCGGTAAGACTGTCGTCGTTAAATACGGTGGCAATGCCATGGAAAACGACGAACTGAAAAACAGCTTTGCCCAGGGCGTGGTCTTGCTGAAGGCGGTGGGTATTAATCCTGTGGTGGTTCACGGTGGCGGTCCACAGATAGGCGACATGCTGAAACGGCTGAACATCGAAAGCCGCTTTGTCCAGGGCATGCGAGTCACCGACTCCAATACCATGGATGTGGTACAGATGGTATTGGGCGGGCTGGTAAACAAGGAGATAGTGACACTTATCAACAACAATGGCGGGCGGGCTGTTGGTGTTACCGGCAAGGATGGTCGATTTATTCGTGCCAAACGGTTGCTGGTGACCGAGGTGACCCCGGAGATAACCGCACGGGAGATTATTGATATTGGTCAGGTGGGCGAAGTGGAATCCATCGACACCGATATCATCACCATGCTGCAAAACTCCGACTTTATTCCGGTGGTTGCGCCTATCGGGGTGGATGATGCCGGTGCCTCCTACAATATCAACGCCGACCTCGTTGCCGGACGCCTGGCCGAAGAGCTGGTGGCAGAAAAACTGTTGTTACTGACCAATACGGCAGGCCTGCTGGATAAGGATGACAACCTGCTGACCGGACTGAACTCAGAGCAGGTCGAAGCATTAATTGCTGACGGAACTATTTATGGCGGTATGCTTCCCAAGATACAATGCGCGCTTAATGCCGTGAAGTGCGGTGTAAAAACAGCGCACATCATTGACGGCCGGGTGCCACATGCCGTTCTGCTTGAACTGTTAACTGACCGGGGAGTGGGCACCCTGATAACCGGAGATAGTGTTTAGTACTCATAATGGATATGTCTCAGAAAATTTCTCGCAAGCAGCAGATTCTGGAAGCCCTGGCTCATATGCTGGAGACGGCTCCGGGTAACCGGATTACCACCTCGGCCCTGGCCAGAGCGGTGGGTGTTTCCGAAGCGGCCCTGTACCGTCACTTCCCGAGCAAGGCAAAAATGTTTGAAGGGCTGATCGAGTTTATTGAGGAGACGCTGTTTTCCCGAATCTCGCTGATTCTTTCTGAAGAGCCCCATGTGACTGCACGGTGTGAAAAGATCCTGCTGTTGCTGATTGGCTTCTGTGAGAAAAACCCCGGCTTGACCCGTATCCTGACCGGGGATGCATTGGCTGGTGAGACCGAGCGGTTGCGCCAGCGTGTGACTCAGCTGTTTGACCGTCTGGAGACACAACTCAAGCAGACGTTACGTGAAGCGGAAATCAAGGAAGGTGTGCGACCCCGCCTGACCGTCAGCGTAACTGCAAATCTGATGCTGGCTGCTGCCGAAGGCCGGATTGCCCAGTATGTTCGCAGTGAATTCAAGCGCAAGCCCACGGAAAACTGGGCGGATCAATGGCTAATTCTTTCTGCGGCGGCGTTCAGATAAGTTCTGGTTTTCCTGGTGTCTGGCCATGGTCAGGCACCGGATACCTGACCAACTATTTCGTTATGACCGGTATAGTAATCAATATCCTTGATCACGCCTTCGTCAGATGTTTCCAGCAAAATCGGCTGGTGGATCTTAAGAATAGATTTAGCACCTGCATCACCACTGAGTAACTTCAAATCTGCCTGAAGAGATGCGGGAAATAACACGGGGTGAGCCGGAATCGGATCTTCAGATTGATAGATCGGCCTGATGATTTTATTGAATTTATGTTTTCTAAAACCTGCAATAAGGCGCTGGTAAGTATCAGGTTCGATGTGGGGCATGTCTCCCAGGCAGAGAAGGATATGTTGATCGTCAGGAATATGGTCAATGGCTTGCACAATGGATGAACTCATACCTTGTTCAAAATCAGGGTTGTCCGTGTAGGCAAGCCGGTATTTATCCAGTGCACGTTTAAGGCGGTGATCCTGCGGTCTGACGATAACTAAAACGTGATGAACATGGTGCTGAGCATTCAATGCACTGCGGATGGCCATAGGGATGCCGTTAATATCATGCATCATTTTATGGCCGTTAAATCGCGTACCTTTACCGGCGGCTAAAATAACCGCCGTTATTTTCTCGCCAGGGTTCGATGCTGAAATGCTAACGGATGTCACAGGCGGCCGTCTGACTGATTTGATCTTCTTTCTTTTCCAATGCCTTACCGGGCTGTATGCCATTTTTAATGGCTGTGATTTCAGCAAGAATAGACAGCGCAATTTCAGCCGGGGATTTACTGCCGATATTTAATCCCACTGGGCCATGGAGTTGGTTAACTTCAGCTTCAGTGAAATCAAAGTGTTCCCTGAGGCGTGCGCGGCGTTCCTGGTTGTTGAGTTTCGAGCCAAGGGCACCAACATAGAAGGCATCGCTTTTTAAGGCGGTGAGTAACGCCATGTCGTCTACTTTCGGGTCATGGGCGACGGCGACAATGGCTGTACGAACATCCACGTTTAAATCCTGAATGATATCGTCAGGAAAACCTTGTAACAGCGGTAAGTCTTTTAAGGGCCAGTTGCTCCGATAATCAGGCCTGGGATCACTAACCAACACTTCAAACCCAAGGCCCTGGGCAAATTCGGCCAGATATCGGCCAGTTTCACCGGCACCAATCACCATTAATCGCCAGGTTGGGCCAAATACGTTTTGCCAGTGGGTTGGTGACAGCTCGGGTGCCTGTTGCTGCCAGGTAAGATAAGTCACCTGACCCGTTTCAAGGCTTACCTTTCTTAAGCAGGTTTTTCTGGCGGCAATATGATCAATCAGAAATTTAACATCTTTAATGTCATTGAGAGGTTCCGCTATCAATTCTAAAGCACCGCCGCAAGGTAATCCAAAACGGTGACGCTCTTCGGCCGTTTCTCCGTACATGATTTTTTGTACAAATCTGACTGGGTGTTGGGCTAGCTGTTCGATCAAATCTTCTTCAACACAACCGCCACTGACACTGCCAAAAAAACGACCAGAAGAACTTACTGCTAAAAGGGAACCTACCGGGCGGGGGGAAGTACCCCAGGTTTTAGCCACACTGACGAGGGTAATGTTCTCGCCTTGCTCAAGGCAGGATAAACAACCATTTAATACTTCTAATTGTGAACCTTGCATATTGTTTTAATTAAACCTTTGCACATAACGGGTCTTCGTCCCTCGGACAGCCTCCCAGGGACGAAGCACCACACTCAAATTAACTCAGTTTAAGAGGCAAGCTTCTTAAACGCTTACCCGTTGCGGCAAAGATGGCATTGCCCACGGCACCGGCAATGGGCGGTAAACCGGGTTCACCGACACCCGTTGGCGCTTCATCACTTTCTACAATGACTACCTCAATGTCTGGTGATTCATTCATTCGCAGTATCGGGTAATCATGGAAGTTACTTTGCACCACGGCACCGTCTTTAACGGTGATCTCACCGTAAAGGGCAGCGGTTAAACCAAACAGGATGCCACTTTCCATTTGCTGGATAACGATTTCAGGGTTAACCGCCAAGCCGCAATCCAGCACACAGGTCACTTTGTGAACTTTAATTTGACCGTTGTTCACCGACACCTCTGCGATTTGAGTCACATAAGACAGGAACGAAGCATGAACAGCTACGCCGTGATAGTGACCTTCAGGCAAGGGTTTTCCCCATCCCGCTTTTTCGGCTGCCAGCTTCAGCGTGTTCGCCAGTCGAGGATTACTTTGTAAGTGTTTCAGGCGATAGGCGACAGGGTCTTGTTGTTGCGAAATGGCCACTTCATCCATCATGCTTTCTTTAAAGAAGCCACTGAATGAGTGACCAACACTGCGCCAGAAACCTACCGGTAGCCCCGGATCAACCGTCACGTGGTCAACGGATTTATGGTTGGCATCATAATCTTCGAATAAACCTTCTACGGAAGTAGGATCGACCGTCCAGCCGTCAAACAGGCCGTAACCCGCTTTACTGATCCAATCAACCATGCCATCCGGCAGGAATCCCGGCATCATGGCATCGGTCACTTCGTCGATGGTATAGGGCAGGATGTTTGGACCGGAGCGCTTAACGTTCCAGCTGTCAATATTACCGTCTTTATCCAGGCCAACCTGAAATTCAGCCATGGATGCAGGACGATAATAATCGCGTTTTGTATCGTCTTCACGACTCCAGATCAGTTGCACCGGAAGACCCGATGCTTTGGCTATGGAAACGGCTTCCGCAACATAATCGCTTGAGATACGACGTCCGAAGCCTCCCCCCAGGAACGTACTGTGAACAGTCACATCGTCTTTTGCTACATCACCGTAAAAGGCGGCTAATTTGGCAGCAACACCCGGGTTTTGGCAGCCTGTCCAGATTTCTAATTTGTTACCGGTGAATTTCGCCGTGCAATTCATCGGCTCCATTGTGGCGTGGGCCAGGTAGGGGGCCCAATACTCTCCGGACACAACCGTATCAGAGGTTTTTAATGCCTCGCGACCGTTGCCTTCTTCGTGTGCATTATCGGATTCATCGCTATCCAATGCTGCTTTAAATAATTGTTTGCCGTTGCCTGCTTCAGTGGAGTCACTGGAAAAGTCAGACAGGGTCTCCGGTAATTCCCATTGTACGTCCAGCACAGGCAAGGCGGCTTTTGCCTGATAGTAATGATCCGCCACCACGGCCACACCGTTAAAGATGCTGACCACGGCTTTGACGCCGGGCAGGCTTTTCACTTTGCTATCATCAAAGCTTTTCACGGTGCCACCCAATACGGGGCAGCGTTTTAATGCCGCCCGGTGCAGGCCTGCAAACTCCACATCCAGGCCAAATTCCGCTGAGCCTGTGCTTTTCGCTACGGCGTCCAAACGTTTTGAGTGTTTACCAATGTATTTGAAGTCTGCTTTTTTCTTGAGCGGTGTCTCTTCAGGAAGACTCAAATGAGCAGCCACTTTGGTAAAGTCACCGTAAGGCAGCTTTTTACCATTGGCGACAATCATGCCGTTATCCGTTTGAATTTGATCCAGCGGCAGTTGAAGTACTTGTGCGGCCGCCTGTCGAATCACCATACGGACATTGGCCGCCATTTGCCGCAGCGGAATAAAATGCACACGAATGCTGTTGCTACCACCGGTCAGTTGCAGTCCATATTCCGGGTTTGCATATTCTGCATGAGCGCCAACGTTTTTAACCTGGATTTTACCCGGATGAACGTCGAGCTCTTCCGCCAGCATGGTGGTCAGGCCCGTGTACACGCCCTGACCCATTTCGGAACGGGGAAGATAAAAATAAATGTCATTATTGGCGGTAATTTGCAGCAATGCATTGGGTTGCAAATCACCGTCCATGGCATTGGGAAATTTGACACTGGCACAGCCCGTCAGTGGAATTCCCACCACTAAACCACCACCGAGAATGCCCATTTTTTTGAGAAAGCTACGGCGGGAGCTGTTGTCTAATGTCTGTTTGTTTTGCGTTAGTGGTTGTTCAGTGACACTCATGATGGCACCTCCTGTGTCTCCGGTGATGCAGTTGCCGCTGGATCAAATACCTGAACCGCTTGCAAACGGCCTTTGCCATTTCTTAAATCTGCCGCTGCATTTTTGATGGCTTTTTTTACATTGGGATAGGTGCCGCATCGGCAGATATTGCCGCTCATGGCGATGTCGATATCGCTGTCACTGGGGTCGTTGTTCTGGCTCAGCAATGCGGTAGCACTGATGATTTGCCCACTTTGGCAATAACCACACTGGGGAACGTCGGCTTCAACCCAGGCGTTCTGCAAAGTGGACATCATTTGTGGGTTACCAAGGCCTTCAATGGTGGTGATATGTCGATTGGCCACGGCTTGAACCGGCATGATGCAGGTTCGGGTACTCACACCATCGATTAGCATGCTACAGGCACCACATAAGCCCATACCGCAACCGAATTTTGTGCCTTTCATGGTCAAATGTTCACGAACCACCCAGAGCAACGGTGTATCTCCCGGTGCGTCGACATTTACCGTTTGTCCATTTAACTTAAAGCTAATCACGTGTGCCTCCCCCGGCCGTGTCAGTTTCTTATTAGCTAAAATACTTTTTTTATCAGCAGACGCTTGTCGTCAATATTTCTATATTTTTATAGATCCTGCGCCGCAGCCAGATTGGCTACGGTCGCACTTTAACAAACAGTATAATGACGACCTCATACTCCATAGGCATCTCTATAGGCTTTAATTTCCGGTGCGTATCGGCGGATCTCCGGATGATGTTCACTATACTCAAGCAAGTCAGACAGGGAAACAATACTCAACACCGGAATATTGAAATCACGCTCTACTTCCTGGATGGCAGAAAGCTCTTTTAGCGTTGCGGACTCTCCTGGCGTTGAAGACTCCCCTTGCCCTTTTTCCTGACGATCCATGGCGACCACAACGGCTGCGGGTGTCGCGTCTGTTTGCTCAATAATGGTTATCACTTCACGAATCGCTGTGCCTGCCGTGATAACATCATCAACAATCACGACTCGCCCTTCCAGGGGCGCACCGACAATATTCCCTCCTTCGCCGTGATCTTTGGCCTCCTTGCGATTGAAGCACCACGGCACATTCCGGTTATGCCTTTCGAACAATGCGACAGCGGTAGCTGTGGCCAGGGGGATACCTTTATAGGCGGGCCCAAACAGCAGGTCAAATTCAAGCCCGGCATTGACCATGGCTGAGGCATAAAACTGACCGAGTTTGCTGATGGCTTCACCGCTATGGAATAACCCGGCATTAAAGAAGTAGGGAGATTTTCTTCCGGACTTCAGGGTGAACTCTCCAAAACGGAGCACCTGCTGCTCAATGGCGAAATCCAGAAATTCTTTTTGGTACTGATGCATCGGGAGGGTCCTGTTCGCTATATGCCCGTAGTGCCGGACTCAAGGGCTGATCTTATACCAATATACAACCCTAAATCCCCTGTGTGGGGTGTTATTTCAGAGATATTGTGCAATTTATAATATTGGTTGCATCCCGGTCAGCAGGTGTGAAATTACGGAAACCGTCAGGTGTCACTTCGTCAGAACTGCAGGCTGCTGTAGAAGAGACCGGATTTATGCGGATAAACATACGGGAGGCGACCCGTTATCATTTGTCCGATATAATCCAGAAATTTCTGTGTTCAACCGTACCATAAGAATGTTAATCATGCCTTATAATAGGGGTGAGGGCTCTTACCAACTCTGTCGTACAGTTGATGCAGGGTTAATCCCGGTTGAGTAACTGTATCCTTGAAAAGCATAGACTTTAGTCGTCGTTCATCCTGATCAAAGCAACTGCTGCTCAGGCTGAGATTTGCTCAAATGGTTTTGCAGGTCTTCAGTTTCTGTTTTTCCGGTTACTGTCTTGCCGAGGTAACAAGCTTAATGCCAGAGCGTGTAAACGGCCTGGTAAGGTGTATTCGATGAGAGTTATCAGTTTAAATTGCGAAGGCATTAAAAGCGCACGGGAAAAAGGCCTGTTTGACTGGCTCCTGGAGCAGGATGCTGACCTTATCTGTCTGCAGGATACTCGTGAAGACGAGCAGGTGATTGAGGATCAGTATTTTCTTGATGGCTACTTTGGTTATGCTTTCAGTGGTTACAACAGGGCTGAGCGAGGCGGTGTAGCCATCTATACCCGTCATGCTCCCAAGGCTATTATCAGCGGCCTTGGTATTCCTGAGGTTGATGAAACCGGCCGTTACCTTCAGGCAGACTTTGACAAGATCAGTCTTGTCAGCCTGTACGTACCGGAAGGTGACACTGAAGAAAACCTGAATTTCAAGTACCGTTTCCTGGACGGCTATTCCCACCACTTAAGCAAACAACGTCGTAAGCGTCGTGAGTTCCTTATGTGTGGCACCTGGAACATTGCACACCGCAAGATTGATGTGGCCAACTGGCGTGATGCCCAGGAGGTCTCAGGTTTCAATCAGGCGGAGCGTGGCTGGATGGAAGGTTTGCTGGGTGATATGGGCTTCTTTGATGCTTACCGTGAGGTTGACCGGGAGGCGGGCAAGTACAGCTGGTGGCAAGATGAGTATCTGCGCCATGACAATGTTGGCATGCGCATTGATTACCAGATTATCACTCCGGGTATGCGTCACCGCGTGCTGAATGGCGGTATCTACAAGGGTCAGGCCTTCTCATCCCATGCACCGGTCATCATTGATTATGACTGGGAGCTGGGGTTCTGACTATTTTCTGAACCTGATTCATCATTTTGTTTCCGGGTAGATGGGAACATTGCTGAAAAAGGAGAGAGTCAACGAC
The DNA here is from genome assembly GCF_049310205.1 of Endozoicomonas sp. ALC013. NCBI lineage: Bacteria > Pseudomonadati > Pseudomonadota > Gammaproteobacteria > Oceanospirillales > Endozoicomonadaceae > Endozoicomonas > Endozoicomonas sp. ALC013. Next base: position 11,695 of record NZ_JBLYNS010000040.1, read on the forward strand.
GTTGGCAATCTCCTTTTTTCATTTTTAGTGAATAAAAAAGAATAAAGTATCTGGTTTGACCAATCACTCTGTAATATGTCGATTTGCAGCCCGTTGTGTATGGAACTTTTTAAATAGACACACAGTCAATGGCACAGTTAAAAACTGCTGGCAGGTTAATTCAGGAGTGCTGGTTGCCATGAATATTTACCCCAAACCCGCTCAGTCATTCTGTCCTGTCGTCCAGACTCGGGATGTAGCCACGCAAACAGAAACAAGTGCTATCAATCACCTTGGAAAGGAGGTGAAACTTATTGCTCCCCGTTATTTATATAACACCTGTTTTCCTTACCAAAGAACGAAAGTATGCCAGGAGGAGCTGTCCCGAAAAATCAAAATTATCAGAACAAATGCGTCATTGATTAATTTTCCATTGATTGAGACTACCTTACTGGCTAAATATGGCTTGTCCAAATGCATTGCCAAAGAGCAGGGCAAAAGATTTATTGCCGAATGTGCCATCGCCACTGCCATTAATGTGCAAATGCCTATCGGTAAAACGGAGGGCAGGCTGGAAGGAGGAGGCCTTCAATATCTGGGTGAGTGCATTAACAGCCTGGAAACTCTGATGGTAGAGGGGTGGAATATTGAAGCATCGAAACGCCTGAAGAAAAACCTGGTTTATGAAACAACGCGAATCACCATCCCGTACGAAAACCTGAACAGTGACCGGAAAGCTGCGGTCAAGAACTATGTTCTGAAAAACCAGACACTCTTTGTTAACGATGCAGCCACGGAAAAAACAACTCAAGCCCTCAACCTGTTCAGACATCAGTTAGCCTATCAGAATGCTCTGGGTCTATACCCCCCGGCACCCCAACTATTCGACCTGAGTTCCCCACAAACAATCATCGATATTGAGGCTAACAGAGTGTTTCCGGGGGATGAATCCGGCGTACAGGAAATCCGTGGTGTCCTGCAGGCAAAAATGACCCGGGTACTGGCACAAATGACCGACCCTGACTCAGAGCTGGTCAGTATGATGCTGGACGATAAACGCGCTGCTGGCATGCTGGCCGCTGGTGACAAACAAACCCTCAGAACAGCATTGACCCATCGCCACGCCCAAATGCCCATACCTGGCCCTGAGGCATGTCTGTTTTATTTGCAGTTCGCATTTGAATTCAGGGCGAGCCTGATGTCTTCAGGCCTGGATCCAGAAGCGCTGTCTTCTGTAATTGTTGGCTGCCTGAATATGCATCAACTTGCAAAACGGGATCAGAAAATCCACCAGGTGGAGATCTCTTCGGAAAGTTTATTGCGTGCCTGGTCGCAAAGCAGCAGGATCTTATCGGTTTTATCGTACATAAAAACATCAAACAACATGGAAGCATTGGTCAAAGAGTGCGGTAAACAACTGACGTATGTACCGGATACCAACTTTTTCAGGATGATTAATAACCCATGGGTTTGTGAGAAATTCAAGCTTACCCCTCAATACTCCCCGGAGTATCACCAGAATAACCAAGCTGGCAGCAGTTCAGGCCCGGGCTTTATAGCTAACTCAGGCAACGATACTCGAAAACGACCAGCAAATAGCGATGATACTCTTCCGCACGCCAGTAAAATGGCCCGCCCGACAGAGTAAACAGGACATTGGGTACTTTGTCGTAAAATGAGTGTTCGTGAAGTTGATACGGGCGTTAGTACATGGTTTCAATGGGTTTGAAGTGTACAATCTCCGTTCACCCTGAGCGGAGTCGAAGGGGGCTTGGTACGATCTATCAGAGTCCGGAGGCACGACAACCCGTCAAACTCATTGAAACCAAGCACTAGTCGGGATATTTCATCAATTAATTAATTAAGAAAAGATTAATGTACTGTTATTTTCTGATGAAGCTTTGGATCATCTGGATACATTCATCGGTTCTTTCTTCAATATCAGTACTTTCTATCATCAGGATCTTTTTTTCAGATATTCCGGGATCGACGGTGTTGCACAGTACCCACTGATCAATATCTTTCTGGAAGATGATATCGTCACTGCGAATGCCGTCACTCTCCAGTGCAAATTTTCCTGTTGGCAGATAGCAGTAAGCATCAATTTTCTGGCTAATGGCGTTGGCCAGCTTGAGCATATAAGGGCTGATAGGAGTCTCGCATATTTTCAGCCAATATCGATGGTAGGCAAGTAATGACGGAGGGCCTGTATCGATAATGCCATGACCTTGCAGATTGTCTGTCCACTCAAGCATGGCACCCAGTGCCGATCCCGCCATGGCCGTGGAAGTCACCTGACGGATTGCCTGATCTTCAACTATTGCATCGCGGGGCGTCTTATACTTCAGATGTTTTGCGATTTTCCGGTAATAGTCGCTGAACAGCGACCATTCACTCCCAAGCTCTTTCACCAGAGCGTTGCAGAGCGTTGTTTTACCCGTTCCATGGGAACCAATGAGTGCAATAATCATACTGCTGACCTGTTACAGAGTAAGAACCCGGCATATAGCCGGGTTCTATTAAAAATAGCTCAAGCAAAAGGGCAGGCAGTAAAGTGTCATTCTGCTAACGCTTTTTTCTGTAACTCGATAATTTCCTCAATACCGGATCGTGCCAAGGCCATCATCGCCAGCATTTCATTCTGGCTGAAAGGGGCTGCTTCTGCCGTTCCCTGGACCTCGATAAAGCCGCCAGCATCGGTCATCACAACGTTCATGTCCGTTTCGGCACTGGAGTCCTCAGGATAATCAAGGTCAAGAACCGGGCTGCCTTTGTAGATTCCCACGGAAACGGCGGCAATCATGTGCAGGAAAGGATCACTTTTGACCATCTTCTTCTCCTGCATATAGCGCAGTGCATCCACTAGTGCCACACAGGATCCGGTAATTGAGGCTGTGCGTGTGCCACCGTCGGCCTGAATCACATCACAGTCAATATTAATGGTGTTTTCACCGAGCTTTTTCATGTCTACCGCCGCACGCAAGGCACGGCCGATCAGGCGTTGAATCTCCAGCGTCCTGCCACCCTGCTTGCCTCTGGAGGCTTCCCTCCCCATCCGTTCCGTGGTGGACCGAGGTAGCATGCCGTACTCGGCGGTGATCCAGCCCTGGCCGGTTCCTTTGAGAAACCGGGGTACACCGCGTTCGACCGACGCGGTACAGATGACTTTGGTATCGCCAAACTCAACGAGCACAGATCCTTCTGCGTGTTTGGTATAGTTGCGGGTGATGTTTACATCACGTAATTGGTCTGCCGTTCTTCCGCTAGGGCGCATTTGGGTTACCTTGGTATGTCTGAAAAAACGTGAGCACTGCAAAATTTGCGGAATTATAACTGTTCAGTGGGTTTTCGGGAAAATAGAGTTTGAATAATCAGCTCTCTTTGTTGATGCTGCGTTATTAAATCAATGACATACGCCCAAGTGGTCAGTATTTTTAGAACTATAGTTTTTCCAAAATCTTATCTCATCGGTTTATTTTGTGGATAAACTTCTGAAATAATGAGTGTTTATTAGCCCACCGATTAAAGAGTATTTCATGACTTCCAGCATGACTGCATTCGCCCGTGTCCAGATACAGGAGGATTGGGGAAGCCTGGTATGGGAGATTCGATCCGTTAATCACCGTTACCTTGAACCCCACTTCCGTCTCATGGAACAGGCACGGGAGATCGAGCCTGCGTTGAGAGAACTGATTCGCAAGCAGCTGAAACGAGGCAAGGTTGAATGCAGCCTGAAATTTCAGCTGGTTGAGAAAGAACAGGTGCTTGACCTGAATCGTGTCCTGCTGGAAAAGCTGCAACTGGCAGTGCGTGAGGTTGAGGCCCATTTTTCCCGGGTTGCACCGGTCAATCCTCTTGAGGTTCTGCAGTGGCCCGGCGTGCAGAGCAATGAAGAGACGGAAATGGCCGTTGTTCATCGGGCTGCCATAAAAGGGTTCAACACAGCGCTTATTCAACTGAATGAGATGAGACAGCGGGAAGGACAGGAACTGCAGTCTTTCATTGAGGCCCGTTTGGATAAAATGGGGGATGAGGTGCAGCGGCTTCGTGGGTTGCTGCCGGACATTCTGCAAAGCCAGCGTGAGAAAATCCTTGATCGACTGGCTGAAGCCAGACAGGAGTTAAATCCGGAGAGGCTGGAGCAGGAAATGGTGATGCTGGCTCAGAAGATGGATGTCGATGAAGAGCTGGATCGTCTGGAAACGCATATAGCGGAAGTGCGCCGAACACTGAAAAGCCCCGGGCAGGGAGCGGTTGGACGGCGATTGGATTTTCTGATGCAGGAACTCAACCGGGAGGCAAATACCCTGTCGTCCAAGTCCATTCATGCTGGACTTACCCAGACCGCTGTTAATCTTAAGGTCCTGATCGAGCAAATGCGTGAGCAGGTTCAGAATATTGAATAGGAAACCTTATATAATCAACAAGTTATTTTTGTCTTGTGGTAAATAACAGGGCTTATTTCTTAGTCTGACTTATCCTGAAGTACATAGGTTTAAAACAGGGAGGCTTCCCTGGAGTGTTCATGAATATTGGCAAACTTTATATAATCGCTGCCCCTTCCGGCGCTGGCAAGACAAGCCTGGTAAAGGCCATGGTGGAATCTACGCCCCATGTGCGCGTGTCGGTCTCTCATACTACCCGGGGTATCCGGCCTGGTGAGCAGGATGGCGTAAACTATCACTTTACCTCTGTCGAAGGCTTCCGGGACATGTTGAGCAAAGGTATGTTTCTTGAGCATGCTGAAGTCTTTGGTAATTATTATGGAACCTCGGCACACTGGGTTCGTGAACAGCTGAACAAAGGTGAAGATGTTATTCTGGAGATTGACTGGCAGGGGGCGCAGCAGGTTCGCCGTTTGTTGCCTGATGCCGTATCAATCTTTATCCTGCCGCCTTCTCTTGAGGCCCTGAGGGAACGGTTGATCGGGCGGGCTACCGATGACCTTTCGATCATTGAAAGACGTATGTCTCAGGCGGTCAGTGAAATGTCCCATTATGGTGAGTTTGACTACCTGGTAATCAATGATGAGTTTGATCTTGCCTTGCGGGATCTGCAAACCATTATTCGCAGCCAGCGCCTGTCAATTAATTGGATGCAGCACTATAAAGAAGATCTGATTAAAGGTCTCATAAACTGAGTGATTAAGGGTAAGTAGTTGATCAAAAAAGGTCATATTTTCTGATCAGGTGTATGTCACTCCGTGGCGTTACAACTTGGGTCATGTAACGGCTATGCTCCCTGTGTTGTCCTTGCATAGTGACTGTTCATTCAGGTAGAAATATATGATCCCATTTGGCCAGCTACTTATCAGCTTTAAGCAACAAGCTATATTTAAATCCATAGAATTAAAAGGAAGTAATGCTATGGGTGTGAACAGAGTACCTGGTGGAAACGTTCCAAGGTATGATCAGAAACATCAGAAGTCTGACAAAGGTCAGAATTCCGCACAGGATAATCATCATAAAGTTGGTAGTGTCTCCTGTGACAGTCAAATTAGAAAAACGAATACTGAACATTACCAGGTTGATCATGCAGCAATAAAGCCAAAACAGGTCGATGCTCTGGATCATCTTTCTGACACTTTTATGAAGCGTAATGGTGAGAAAAGTCATCAGTCTGATCGAGATAAACCACCAAAATTCCTTTCCAAAGTGGCTAACAAAGGGATCAAGGCTAAATCAGCAGAAGAGGCAAGAGGTGCAATCCAAAAGTATTTCCAGCTGCTGAGGAGATCTTACTCCAGAGAGGCTCCTCCTTCACCAGAAATAAGAGAGCAGTTATATAACGACGTTGTAAAACTGTCTGCCAAGGTAATGAGCTTTGAATTTACCGCTGGTCGGGATAAGGATAAGGAAAAAACGCTTGGTTTAACAGCAGAGCTTCTTCAACAAATGCTGAGTGGCCTGAAAACCTCTTCTGCTGAGTTTGTAAACAGCCAGGTGACAGCCGTTCTTTCCCTTGGAATGATGACCCCAGAGGATAAAGCGTTTCTTTTTGGCTCCTGCCTGAATACTCAAATTATTTCTGTGGATAAATACACTGCTGACATAAGAAATTTAGACAATAAAATTTCTAGTCTGAAGACGAAGTTAGCTGGTTCAAAAAAAGGTGAGGCGGAAGGCCTGAAACACAGAATCAAATCTGCGGGTATTGAACGGGCTGATTTAGAGAGAAAGCATCAACTGCTGGTGTCTAAAGAAGTAGGGGGGATGCATGGCCAAAAAGAGTTTTTCCAAAGCTGCTATGAAATTATGATGAAGCAAGTCAGGTCTGAAATCAGGGTTGGCTTAAAGAAACAATTAAAGCAAAAAAATAAAGTAAATTTTGATGAAGGAGAGAAGTTGGTTAACCAAATAATGGGGAAGATGGATTCAACCCTTCGTAGTAAAGCTGAGTCTATAGCTAAAAATGCAGCCAACCAGAAAAAGGGTATTCAAGCGGAAGATGTTTATCTGAAAAAAAGAACCGACCTTTTTTTACTTCTGAATGAAGAGGTTTCAGGGCTTCTTGGGGGTATAAAAGAATCTTCTGACTTAAAACCTTTACCTGTGCATAAAAATGATGCAGTGCCAACTCATAAAGTTGATGATAAAACAAGTTTTGATAGAAACAGTGGGTCACGTAAGCCTGTGCACAGGAAAAAGAGCCCTGAAGCTAATAAACGGTCGACCTCAGTCACGGAAGTATTAAAAGAAGCTATTGATAAGGAGGATCACAATCCAGAAGCTCCTGCAGCTATTCAGCACAAGCCTTCTGATGTTAAGAACCAGGCCGCTGTTAAGGATCTGATCAAGTTCTTTGAAGACGTTGCTGAGAAGCACAGAATTGAGGATAAGTAGTAAACCCAATGAAATAATATTGGGTTCCATTTGCCCAGCTACAGAATATGGGAGTCTCCGGGCTTTAATCAATCTGGCTATAAACTACGCACTAGTACATGGTTTCAATGAGTTTGACGGGTTGTTGTGCCTCCGCACTCCGTTAGTCCTGAGCCTGTCGAAGGACCCATAGGGCCTAAAGGCGGAAACTCCGGACTCTGATAGATTGTGCCAAGCACCCTTCGACTCCGCTCAGGGTGAACGGAGATTGTACACGTCAAAAACCATGCACTAGCCTTTTGTTATGCCAGCGAGCGGTATAGTGTTGTTTCCTTATTTTACAAAGCCTTGGTCGCTTCCCTCAGCCATTCAAAATCTTGCCCCTGAAGTTCAGGTGAAAGCGCCTCCCTGACCATTTCGTGGTACCCATTCAGCCAGTTAATTTCTGTATCCGTCATCAAATCTTTCAGCAGCGGGCGAGTGTCAAAGGGCGCAAGGGTCATCGGGATGAGTTTATAGAACTTGCCAAACTCATTCTCAATGTCCTCCGCGATCAGCATAATATTCTCAAGCCTGACACCATGTTTGTTATCACGGTAAATGCCGGGCTCGTTGGTCACCAGCATGCCGGGCTTCAGGGCAACGTCAAACCATCTCGGGCTGATGCTCTGGGGGCCTTCATGCACATTCAGGAAATAGCCCACTCCGTGGCCGGTGCCGTGATTAAAGTCGATACCTTCACTCCACAAAGGCTGCCGGGTAATGGCATCCAGCTGTATTCCCCGTGTTCCCTCCTTGAACCTGGCCGTTGCCAGGGCGATATGGCTTTTCATCACCAGGGTATAGTCTCTCTTCTCCTCATCCGTCATCTCACCGCAGGCAAATGTGCGGGTGATATCCGTTGTTCCATCCGGGTATTGAGCGCCTGAGTCGATTAACAGCAACCCTTTGGTTTGAATGGAGTAAGCAGACTCTTCATCCGCCCGATAGTGACAGATAGCACCATGGGCGGCATAACCGACAATCGAGGGAAAGCTGACCCCCCGGAAATGCTCTGACTCTGAGCGGAACTGCAGCAGCTGTTCATCAATATTGACTTCATTCAGCTGCCCTGTGGGAATATTGGTTTCCAGCCAACGGATAAAGCGAACCATGGCAGCGCCATCACGACGATGGCACTCCTTCATCCGCTCTATCTCAGTGCTGTTTTTGATGGACTTCAGGTCGGTGGTGGGCAATCTGTCTTCGATCAGGTGAATCGATGCAGGAATCGCGGAGGCCAGCTGGTAACCCGTGGTGGCCGGGTTGATCATCAGGCGGGTGCTATCCGCAAGCGTTGACAACCTATCCAGGACGTCATCATAGGCCGCCAGCTCTACACCAGCCTTGGCCAGGGCTGACAGCGCATCCGCTGCTATTCGCTCTTTGTTGGTAAACAGCGTGATGCTGTCCGGTGAAATCAGTGCATAGGCAAGAAATACCGGGTTACAGTCAATATCAGACCCCCTCAGATTAAACAGCCAGGCAATATCATCCAGTGTGGTGATAAGAAGCTCTGTTGCTTTTCGCTCCTTGAGAATCTCTCGAACCTCTGTAACCTTCTCTGTGAGGGTTTTACCGGCATAGGTATCCTGGTGAATAAAGACGGGCTCAGCAGGCCGTGCTGGCCTGTCGGTCCAGATACCATTCAGCAGATCGTGATCAAATTTCAACGTAACGGATTTAGCCGCCAGTTTCTTTTCGAGATTTCTGACGTGGCTCAGACTCAGAGTGGCACCATCGAAGCCAATGCAACCCTGCTCAGAGACTGCTTCTGTCACCCAGTCAACCATTGATGGGACGCCGGGCTGACCATCTTTCATCAGGGTGATTTCTGAGCCTGCCAGCTGTTCTGAGGCCTGAATAAAGTAGCGCCCGTCTGTCCACAGGGCTGCTTTATCCTGTGTTACTACCATCGTACCAGCAGAGCCAGTAAAGCCAGAGAGCCAGGCCCTCCCTTCCCAGTGGGGGGCTACATACTCACTGTTATGGGCGTCGGAAGACGGAATAATCCAGACGTCAATGCCATATTCAGCCATTGCGCCACGCAGATCTTGCAGCTTTTTGGTGCTCTTTGGGCTCTTGGTTGAGTCAGAGCGGTTCGGGGTATTCATCATGTATCTATTCCAGGCTTTTGGCCATTCGGCGAGTTAGTGTTGGGCAGGGTTTTTTTCTGCTTAGATGATGCTTACGAATACTATAATCCGCACCCTTTATGGAGCAAACACTAACCCTGCTAAAGCTTGTCTGGCTACAGGTCGTAAAGTACACTAAAGGGTCAGGCAAACCGGCATTAAGGTTCTGTTTCTGAACCTGATTCTAATTGATGGAGTAAAACGTGGCTCGAGTAACTGTAGAAGACTGTCTGGATAACGTAGATAACCGCTTTGAACTGGTGATGGTCGCCTCCAAGCGTGCCCGCCAGCTGACCATTGGTGGCAAGGACCCCAAGGTAGACTGGGAAAATGATAAGGCAACCGTGGTGGCTCTGCGTGAAATCGCCGAAGGCCTGGTAACCCCTCTTTCCGTTGATGACCGCACGGTTGATGACGACGAAGCAGCAATGTTTCTCGCTGGTGTAGAACAATAAGCGTTTTACCTTCGTACTATCTTTGGATCACAAGCTTTAGAAGATAAGAAGGTGCAATGGATGATCTGCGCTTAAGGAGCGGACTTTGCTGACCATCGATGAGTTTGCCGGCCGCTTGAAGTCCTATCTGAATCCCGAGCAGGTCAACCTGGTTCGTCGGGCCTACTATTATGCGGAGCAGGCCCATGACGGACAAACCCGCCGCAGCGGCGATCCGTACATTATTCACCCCCTGGAAGTAGCCTCCATTCTTGCCGATATGCACATGGACCATCAGAGCCTGATGGCCGCCATGTTGCACGATGTCATTGAAGACACCGGTATCGAAAAGCAGGACATTGCCGGGCAGTTCGGTGATGTGATTGCGGACCTTGTGGATGGGGTCAGTAAGCTGACCCACATGAACTTTGAAAACAAGACGCTGGCCCAGGCAGAAAACTTCCAGAAAATGGCGCTGGCCATGGCCAAGGATATCCGCGTCATTCTGGTTAAGCTGTCAGACCGCCTCCACAATATGCGCACGCTGGGTGTGCTGAGGCCTGACAAGCGCCGTCGTATAGCCAAGGAAACGCTGGATATCTATGTGCCAATTGCCAACCGTCTTGGCATGCACACGCTCCGAATAGAGCTGGAGGATCTGGGCTTCTTTGCCATGTACCCCATGCGGGCCCGGCTGATTCGACAGGCGGTGCGTAATGCCCGTGGCAACCGTAAAGACCTGGTCAGCCAGGTTCAGCAGGCGATTGCTGCCCGTCTGGAAGAAGAAGGCCTGAAAGGCCGGGTAGTGGGTCGTGAAAAGCATCTGTACAGCATCTACAGCAAGATGAAGAACCAGAGTAAGTCCTTTGACGACATCATGGACATGTTTGCGTTCCGAATCATTGTGGACAAGGTAGACAGCTGCTATCGGGCGCTGGGCATTGTCCATAACTTCTATAAGCCCATTCCCGGGCGGTTCAAAGATTACATTGCCATCCCGAAAGCCAATGGCTACCAGTCGCTTCATACCACCCTGTTTGGTATGCACGGTGTGCCCATAGAAATCCAGATCCGGACCCAGGAAATGGAAGACATGGCCAATAACGGCATTGCTGCCCACTGGCTTTACAAGTCCGGAGAAGAAGCGCTGTCCGGCAGTCATGCCAGAACCCGGCAGTGGCTCAAAGGCGTACTGGAACTGCAGAAAAATGCCGGAGACTCTCTGGAGTTTATCGAGAACGTGAAAATCGATCTCTTCCCGGATGAGGTGTATGTCTTTACCCCCAAAGGGCATATTTTAGAGCTGCCCAAAGGTGCGACAGCGGTTGACTATGCTTATGCCGTCCATACCGATGTGGGGAATACCTGTGTAGCCTGTCGTATCAATAAACGTCTGGCGTCACTCAGTCAGCCGTTGCAGAGTGGCCAAACGGTTGAAGTGGTTACCGCACCGGGCGCACGACCCAATGCGGCCTGGTTGAATTTTGTTGTCACGGGTAAAGCGCGGTCCAATATTCGCCACTTCCTCAAGCATCAGCGCAGAAATGAGTCAATTGCCCTGGGCCGACGCTTGCTGAGCAAAGCACTGGTCAGTTTTGACAGCAGCCTTGAGCAAATCAGTGAACAGGTCATTCGCCAGCAACTGTCCGTGTTTGAACTGGATGACCTTGATGGGCTGCTGGAAGATATTGGTCTCGGTAACCGTATGGCCTATATCGTTGCCAAGATACTGGTTGAGCCCGGCAGCCTGCCTGAGAACAAGAGTCAGCTGGACCTGTCCAACAGTGAGAAACCGCTCTCCATTCGTGGCTCTGAAGGCATGGTCATCAGCTTTGGCAAGTGCTGCTATCCAATACCGGGAGACCCGGTGGTTGGCCATGTCAGCTCGGGCCGTGGCATTGTTATTCATACGGATACCTGCCCGAATGTCTCTGAAATTCGACATAACCCGGAGAAGGTTCTGGAAGTTGAGTGGGATAAGGACGTCTCCGGTGAGTTTACCGTAGAACTCAGCGTAGAGCTGGAGCATCACCGTGGTATGATTGCCTCCCTGGCTACCGCCATTACCGCAGTGGAAGGCAATATTGAGAAGATCAGTATGGTCGAGCAGGACTCCCGTTGCAGCATTGTTCAGTTGTTGCTCAGTGTTCGTGACCGGGTGCATCTGGCCAAAATTATTAAACGACTTCGGGTTATTAAAGGGGTTTACTCGATTATTCGACGACGCCGGGATTCATAAACGTCTGTGAATTAAAGCATTACAAGAAAAAACCGGATGCTGCACCGCAAAAACACAGTATCCCGTAAATATCGCTCTAAATCCTTGAAAAATAATGTTTACACCCTAGTATCGGGTGTCTTCTTTTTCTTTTTTTCCATGGGCTTCTGATTCCCAAGCTTAAGAGAGTAGATCGATGAGTAACCGACAGACGATTAATACTGATAAGGCACCCAAAGCTATTGGTACCTATTCTCAGGCGGTAAAAGCAGGAACCACTGTTTATATCTCGGGCCAGATTCCACTGGTTGCAGACACCATGGAATTACTGGAGGGAAGCTTTAAGGAGAAGACCCGCCTCTGCTTTGAAAACCTGAAAGCCATTGCCATGGCGGCTGGCGGAACCCTTGGCGATGCTGCCAAGGTGACAATTTACCTGACCGATATGGCGAACTTTGCTGAAGTCAATGAGGTCATGGCTGAGTTTTTTAAACAGCCTTATCCTGCCCGTGCCGCTATTGGTGTCAAAGAGTTGCCAAAAGGTGTACCGGTTGAGGTAGAGGCTATTCTGGAACTGAAATAAGTTTTTGCAGTGATAGCAGCTCCTGGTCATCTTGAGTCAGGGGCTTTACGAATATTCTGCGGCGAACATTGCTTTTTGGTTTGATTCTTTGGCAGCTTTCTGATGTATCAATAATCACAATGGGTCGAGTTGCGTTGTCGATACTGGGCTTAGTCTGAAGTCTCAGGCAGTGTGAGCACTCAGAATAGAACTGGCAGTGGCTCTGCCATTGCATATCAAAAATTTCTGAGTGATGTTTGCCGGATTCATTCTTGATACAGCCTTGCCCTGCCGGTAATGAGTGCATTGCTATATCACCCTGCCCTCCGGCAATTTCATTAACAGATCGTCCTGAGTGGCAATGCGCTGACAAAGTGCTCTTGGTGTTTTCTGCATTGAGGCTCTGCACCCTGTTGTGTATTGGTGCGACAGAAGTTGATGGGGCGGCGCTCACAATCTTGTGCTCTTTCCAGTGGTTAATAACCATTAGAAAGATTTTTAAAGCGATAGTTCAAAAATAATAAAGCGAATTGTGGTTCGACATGCCCATCAACCTGTCTTGTGGATAACTCTGTGAATTATATCTTGGTAAGCCGTTAATAAGCCTGTATTAACGGTCGTTCAGGTTTTTTTAGCCTGTGGATGATCAGGCTCTGCTGGCTGTCAGTCTGCCCGCAGAACCTGCCTGATTTAATCCCTGTTATGGAGAAGGCTGGTATAACCACTTTTGTAATCAGGAAAGTAAAATTTATAACCTGTCTCAATAATCCGCTGGTTAGAGCACCGTCGATTACCCCTTTGTGGCGATGGATAATGGCTATTGTCTAATGCCACATTCAACTGCTCACCAAGCCATTGCAGCACATCAAACGTGGTCGCCGGGGTACTGTCAACGCCGAGATATAAGTTATCCACCGGCAGATGGTCCATATCGCGCCGAATAAGGTGGGCGATGATGCCGGCACAGTCTTTCTGGTGAATTCGGTTACTGTATACGGCGGGCTTTATCGGGCAGCCTTCACCTTTCAACACCCGGCTGATCAGCCGGTTTCGGCCAGGCCCATAAATCCCGCCAAAACGTATGGCCGTGCCAGGGAAGGGAGCATGCTGTAACTGTTTTTCTGCGGCCAGCATGATTCGACCATTGAACTTCACCGGCTGGATGGCCGACGTTTCGTTCACCCATTCGCCATTACTCTGGTGGAAAGTGCTGGTACTGGAGGTGAAAAAAATACGTTTTGGCTGGTATTGCTCGTTCACCAGACGGTTAAGAATATTTTGCAGCCCATCAATGTAAGCCTGTTGATAATGCGCTTCTGTTCGTCCATTAGAGGCGGCGGCATAGACCACGTAGTCAATCTGTTCAGGCCAGTCACCGAGCATTTTGGCATTAAACAGGTCACCCCGGATGGGGTTAACGTCAGCAGGTAACCTGGCAATATTTCGCCGTAACCCCCAGACATTAAAGCATTTCATGGCGGTTAACTGCCGGGCGAGTTCACAGCCAACATCGCCACAACCCGCAATCAGTATATTGAGCTTATTCATAGCTATAGTCTATTGGTTGGTATAATCTTCGGAAAAAACATAATGGCAATTTCGTTTATATGGCTGTATAAATTTACAGTATTATAGATGGCACGAGCATCCTTGCCAGTCTTTCAGGGCTTTCAGGAGCTGAAGGCTTGATATGAACTCAGGGCTGTTTATCGAGCTGTCTTATCAAAACAGTTGAAAATCATTATGACACTGACAGAACTTCGCTACATTGTCACCCTTGCCCAGGAGCAGCACTTTGGCAGAGCTGCCAGTAAGTGCTTTGTCAGCCAGCCAACACTGAGTGTCGGGGTCAAAAAGCTGGAAGATGAACTGGGTGTTGCCCTGTTTGAGCGAACCCGGAATGCGGTTCGTGTTACCCCAATGGGTGAATTGATCGTCAGTCAGGCCCAGAAAGTTCTGGAAGAGGCCTCGGCCATCAAACAACTGGCGAAAACCGGTCAGGATCAGCTCAGTTCTCCCCTGCGAGTGGGCGCGATCTACACCATTGGCCCTTACCTTTTTCCCCATCTGATTCCTCAACTGGCACAGTCCGCCCCCAATATGCCGCTGTATATTGAGGAAAACTTTACCGCTGTTTTGCGCAAAAAACTGCGTCTGGGTGAGCTGGATGCCATTATCATTGCCCTGCCCTTTAATGAACCGGATGTGTTAACCAGGCCGCTTTATGATGAGCCCTTCCGGGTATTGTTGCCAGGTGGTCATCCCTGGGAACGTCAGAGCGAAATTGATCCGGCTGACCTGGCCCAGGAAAAGCTGCTGCTGCTGGGCGAAGGCCACTGTTTCCGTGACCAGGTGCTGGAGGCCTGCCCGATGCTGGCCAGTAAAAAAGAGGCGGGCGATGATGGCAGTGGTATTGAAGCAACCTCACTGGAAACCATCCGACACATGGTGGCGTCGGGTATGGGGATCAGTGTGCTGCCACAGTCAGCCGTTGTCGATCATCACTACGCGCCCAATATTCTCAGCACCCGGCCATTTCGTACGCCAGCACCTGGCAGGACGGTGGCCCTGGCCTGGCGCGCCAGCTTCCCGAGGCCGAAGGCAATTGATGTGCTTTCTGATGCCTTGAGGCAGTGTTCGGTTAATCAATAAGTGGGCCTATGGTGAGTATGAACAGGTCATTACACGATATTCCGGTAACCACGTTAAAAGGCGTTGGTGATGCCCTGGCCGGGAAGTTGGCCAGAATCGGCATTGTCACTATTCAGGACCTGCTGTTTCACCTGCCAATGCGTTATCAGGACAGAACCAGGGTGACACCCATCGGCACACTTCAGCCTCAAACCGATGTGGTGATTCAGGGGAAGGTGCTGGCATCGGATATCGTGATGGGCAAACGTCGCAGCCTGCTTTGCCGGGTTGGCGACGGGTCCGGCTCCATAAGCCTGAGGTTCTTTCACTTTACCGCTGCCCAGAAAAACAACCTCCGGCATGGGGTTGAGATTCGCTGCTTCGGAGAACCCCGGCGGGGTGCTACGGGGCTTGAGATGTATCACCCTGAATATCGGGTGATCAAGGCCGATGCCCCGGCGGACGTTGAAGAGACATTAACGCCGGTCTATCCGGCTACAGAAGGTCTGACCCAACAGCGAATCCGCAGTTTGTGTGAGCAGGCATTGAAGCTGCTCGCCGATGAAAGCTCTCTGCAGGAGCTTCTCCCGGAGCAGATTCGGCAGCAATATCACCTCAGCTCACTGGAGGAAGCCGTTCGACTCCTGCATCAGCCGCCACCGGAAGAGTCGATGATACTGCTCAGCGAAGGGCGGCATCCTGCCCAGCAACGTCTGGCTTTTGAGGAGTTATTGGCCCATAACCTCAGTCTTCAGCAACTCAGAAGGCGGGTACAGGCGATCGGTGGTTTTGCCATGCCACCAAAAAGCCGGTTAACCCAACAGTTATTGGCACAACTTCCCTTTTCCCTGACCTCTGCCCAGCAGCGAGTGGCCGATGATATCAGTCAGGATATGGCCCTGGAAAAGCCCATGCTGCGACTGGTGCAGGGGGATGTCGGTTCGGGCAAAACCGTTGTTGCCGCGCTGGCAGCACTGCAGGCGGTAGAAAATGGTTATCAGGCCGCAGTGATGGCTCCAACGGAAATTCTGGCGGAGCAACATCAGCTTAACTTCGCAAACTGGCTTAAGCCGCTGGGTATTTCCATGGCTTTCCTGTCCGGAAAAACCAAAGGTAAAAAACGCCAGGAGATTGTAGCCCGGATCGCTTCTGGCGAAGCCATGGTTGTGGTCGGCACTCACGCCCTGTTTCAGGACGATGTGATATTCCATAAGCTGGGCATGGCGGTGATTGATGAGCAACATCGATTTGGCGTTCATCAACGCCTGGCACTGCGGAAAAAAGGGGCAAAAAATGGCGGGCTGCCGGACCAGCTGATTATGACCGCCACCCCGATCCCCAGAACATTGGCCATGAGTGCTTACGCCGATCTCGATGTTTCTGTGATTGACGAGCTGCCACCGGGACGGACACCCATCAACACCGTCGTTATAGGTGACGACCGTCGTGAAGAGGTCATTAAACGCCTCAAGGCCGCCTGCCTTGAAGGACGCCAGGCTTATTGGGTATGCACGCTGATCGAAGAGTCTGAAGCATTGCAGTGTCAGGCCGCAGAAGTGACGGCAGAGCAATTGCGAGAAACACTTCCAGAGTTGTCTATAGGTCTGGTTCATGGCCGGATGAAAGCCACTGAAAAGGCGGAGGTTATGAACGCTTTCAAGGAGGGGCATCTGCACCTGCTGGTGGCAACCACCGTTATTGAAGTGGGTGTTGATGTACCCAATTCAAGCCTGATGATCATTGAAAACCCGGAAAGGCTGGGGCTGGCCCAGTTGCATCAGCTTCGGGGGCGAGTGGGTCGAGGGAATATTGCCAGCCACTGTCTGTTGATGTATCACGCGCCTTTATCCCGGCAAAGCAGGGAACGTTTACAGGTGATGAGGGATTCGAATGACGGCTTTGTGATCGCTGAAAAAGATCTGCAGCTAAGAGGCCCGGGTGAGGTTTTAGGTACCCGGCAAACAGGTCTGGCACAATTTCGGGTTGCCGATCTGGAGCGGGATCGTGACTTGCTGATGGCTGTGCGCACGGCTGCTCAGGAATTAATTCACCAGTCACCAGAAGCGGTAGAGCCGTTGGTGAATCGCTGGCTGAGCAAGGGGGAAGAGTACGCGAATGTTTGACCAGATTCAGGGGAATCCACAGCAGGTCAGTTAATTATTGGTCGGCCTCCCGTGAACCTGTATCGGGCATGATCTGCCAGAAGGAAACAACCTCTGGCACAAAAGCTTCTCCATTTTCAGGGGGCAAACCGGTGACCTTAAGACTTCGGCTGCAAGGGCTGAAGCAAAATTTCGCAATACTGTTTTTTGTTTGCAAACGGGCCCTTTCCTGCCAGCTCCCGTCTGCCGTCAACGCGAACAAAATCAGGCTGTGAGTATTTGTTTCAGGAACTACAGCCAGCAGATAACCTTCTTGATTGAAATCTGCTTCCTTGATGGAAAATTCGATGCGTTGCCTGGCCCACTCACCGGCAGGTTCACCAACAGACTTACGCTGATAGATATCCGTATGGCCCGCAGGATCATTGCAAACGATGGTTTCACCGCTGGGGCTGATTTTTGTCAGGGACTCAGCCGGAAATGTTTGTGTCCGGCACCACATTCCGGACTCCGCCTTGCGCCAGATTGTTAAGCACCACCACCTCTTTCTAATGAATTCATAAGGCTTCTCAGAAAAATGAATCATACCACCACGGCAAGGGGGGGGCTCCTGAACAGCAGGCAGCCATTGGTCGTCAGCATTTAATTCCCAGATATCCAGATCATCTTCAGTGGTGATAATCAGACAGCGACCATCGGGGCTGAAATCAGGTTGAATATCGTAATAACGACTTGGACAATCGCAGGTTTTAATAATTCTCAGTTTTTCACGCCACTGCCCTTCCGGGTCCGGGGCAAAAATGACGACAAAGAAATAATCTCGTCGAATAGAAGCGTTGTAGCAATCATCGCCGGCATCTTCAAACCATGTGGCAAAATGGCGGTTATCCGGGCTGAATAGCACTTGGAGATCAAAATCATACTCGCTCACTTTATCGCCACTGGGTGTGAGTTTCAGGTCATCATCAGGATCTTTAACAATAATGTCACCCGTTTGTGACCAGGATTCATCGTCTGCCTTGCCCATCACCGTAATGTATGATCCACTATAAATCACAAGATGTTTGCAGTCGGCACTGAACAGTAAATTATGATTAAGACCTGTATGAATGTTGCCTCTATTGACCCACCGGCCATCGGTACCCCGACCGAGAATAGCACCAGCTTGTCCCATGTTAATACAGACCAGTGACCTGGCATCAGGTGACAGGTGCATGGAAGTCATAAACTTTGGCTGACATTGAGGAAAAACGTCACCCGTTGTCAGTTGCTGTTGCTCAACCCATGCACCATTCCTGCATTCATAAACAGACAGCAAGTGCTCTTCGCCACTGTAAGCGTAGTGAAAAAATCCCGAACTCCCGAAGCTTACCGGAACGGATTGTGCGACAAATAAAATATGGTCGGCATTCTGATGACTAAAACTGGCAATGTGATCGTGTTTGACTTCAGCTTTCCTGACCCAGTGACCATGCTCCAGAGCCAGAATATCACTGTAATTCTTCGCCTTCCTCTCGGTGAGGACGGGAATATGATCATGCAGATGATGGGTAAAGCGTTTAACATTTAAGCTGCCACGGGGTATAAGGGTCAGTGCTGCCCCATCAAGAATCTGCTGGCGCAAATGGCTGGCATAAAATGAGTAAAACGCCGGGCCCAGTTGCGCCGGAAAGCGTCGAACAGAAAATATAGACAACGATCTGAGGTGCTCAAGGAGTTGCTGGCTGGACTGAATGATTGCCCGGCACGAAGACTGCCTTTGCCTGGTCAGGGAGAGGAAGTACTGGACCTCTGCCAGGCCGCATGACCGCAGACGATCAGCCGTTGTCGGCGATGCTTGTGCAAAATTATTGATTTCGTTAATTGATAAATAGCTGGCGATTTTGGCAAACACTTCCTGGGATACGCGAACCCACCTGTGATCAAAGCGAGCCATATCACGGGCTACTTCAGGCTTGATTTCATTGCCCAATGTATTGATATCGGTACTGGTCTTTAACCTCATTGCAGGTGGCATAATGTTAAACCCCCAAGGAGACTCAGGCAGTCAAGTATAGTCCTGCTGCAAGGATGGTCAGGCACAATCTGTGAGGCAGAATTAACAGGACAAATGTCGTACTTTTCCGCGACCAACTCTTTACATCTGTAAAAGCGACCGATAAAACAGGTGTAGACTACCTTCGATCAGATCTTGTCCAGCCAGGGTGGCTGGCAAGATGCTGAAGAGGCCATTGCCATGGTAAGGAGGGATGAGCGACAGTGGTCACCACTTTAAGAAGGAATTCAATAATTGATATTGAGCTTTCTAAACAGGAAGCCCAGGCACCACAATGGCCCAATCAACAGAAACTGCAGATCCTCAAAAAATGACGGCTTTTTCCCTTCAACCTTGTGACCAACAAACTGAAAGATCCAGTGGATCAATTTATTGGTGGGATTCTTGACAAATTTGCCAAAAGGAAACCACCTCTTGCACTTCAACATCGCCATTGTCAGGGTGCCAACTGGAGACCTGAATGGTGCGGCTGCACGGGCTGAAGTAAAATTTCATAATCCAGTTTTCTGTTTGCAAGCTGGCCATTTGCAGCCAGCTCCCTTCTGCCGTCAATCCGAACAGAATCAGACTGTGCGAATCCACTTCAGGAACCAAAGCCAGCAAGTAACCTTCTTGATTGAAACGTGCTTTTGTGACGGAAAATTCGAAGCGTTGCCGAACCCACTCACCGGCGGTATCACCAACAGGTTTACGTTGATAGATATCCGTATGGCCTGCAAGATCGTTACACACAATGGTTTCACCGTTGGGACTGATTTTTGTCAGGGACTTTGCCGTAAATGTTTCTGTCTGGCCCCACATACCGGACGCAGCCTTGCGCCAGATCGTTACGCTCTTCCACTCCTTTCTGATGAATTCACAGGGGTCCGCAGAAAAGTGAATCTCACCACAACCGCATTGGGACTCCTCCTGAACAGCGGGTAGCCATTGGTCGTCAGTATTTAATTCCCAGATATCCAAACTATCTTGACTGGTGATGATCAGAAGCCGACCATCGGGGCTGAAATGGGGTTTGAGATGGTAGCAATTACGTGGCGACTCGCAGGTTTTTATAATTCTCTGTTTTTCACGCCACTGCCCTAGGGGGTCAGGGGCCAAAATAACGACAAAGAAATAATCTCGCTCAATAGCATCTTCAACATAATCATCGTCAAACCATATGGCAAAATGACGGTTATCCGGGCTGAATACCACTTCCAGAGAAAACTGATACTCGCTCATTTTCTCGCCATTGGGTGTGAGTTTCAGGTCTTCATAACGATCACTGACAGTAATATCACCCGTTTGTGACCAGGATTCATCGTCTGCCTGGCTCATCAGCGTAAAGGATGATTCATCATAAACCACAAGATGTTTGCTGTCGGCACTGAACAGCCAGAAATGATTACGACTTGTATTAATGTTGCCTCTATTGACCCACTGACCATCAGTCCCACGACAAAGAATTGCACCCGTTCGCCCCGTGTTAATGCAGACCAGTGACCTGGCATCAGGTGACAGGTATATTTCACTAATAGACTTGAACCTGGATTGAGGAAAAACGTCACCCGTTGTCAGTTGCTGTTGCTCAACCCACTCACCATTCCTGCATTCATAAACAGACAGTAAATGCTCTTTACCACTGTAGTTGCGGTGAAAAAGTCCCGCCCACTCAACACTTACCGGTTGCGGGACAAATAAGATATGGTCGGCATACTGATGTTCAGAAATGACAAAATCATCTTGTATGATTTCAGCTTTCCTGACCCAGTGACCATGCTCAAGAGCCAGAATATCACTGTAATTCTCCACCTTCCTCTCAATGATGACGGGAATATGATCACGCAGAAGATGCCTGTAGGGTTTAAAATTTATGCTGCCACTGGGTATAAGGGTCAGTGCTGCCCCATCAAGAATCTGCTGGCGCAAATGGCTGGCATAAAATGAGTAAAAGGCCGGGCCCAGTTGCGCAGGAAAGCGTCGAACAGAAAATATGGACAACGTCCTGAGGTGCTCAAGGAGTCGCTGACTGGACTGAATGATTGCCCGGCACGAAGACTGCCTTTGCCTGGTCAGGGAGAGGAAGTATTGGACCTCTGCCAGGCCGCATGACCGCAGACGATTGCCTGTTGTCGTCGATGCTTGCCCAAAATTATTGATATCGTTGATTGATAAATAGCTGGCGATTTTGTCGAACACTTCTTGGGGTACGCGAACCCACCGGTGATCAAAGCGAGCCATATCACGGACTACTTCAGGCTTGATTTCATTGCCCGCTGTATCGACATCGGTACTGGTCTTTAACCCTGTTGCAGGTAGCATAATGTTAACCCCCCAAGGTGACTCAGGCAGTCAAGTATAGTCCTGCTGCAAGGATTATCAGGCACAATCTGCGAGGCAGAATCAAAAGTACAAATGTCGTAATTTAACTGCGATCAACTGTTTATACCTGTGAAAGTTACCGATAAAACAGGCGTTACCTGCTTTCGATCAGATCTTGTCCAGCCAAGGGGGCTGGAAAGATGCTGAAGAGGCAACCATGACAAGGGGTGGGCCCGATGAGCAGTGGTCCACCCTTCAAAAGAAGGGATTCAATAATTGATATTGAGCTTTCTAAACACGAAGCCCAGGCACCACAATGGCCCAATCAACAGAAACTGCAGATCCTCAAAAAACGACGGCTTTTTCCCTTCAACCTTGTGACCAATAAACTGAAAGATCCAGGCGACGACAAAAATCGCAATACAGGCCTGTAAGACATAAGCTCCAAGTGCTTGAGAGATGGCTGCTGATGCGGCAAAGACAACAATCATTGCCAGGGACAGCTTGAATGAGAGCTTGAAATAGAACAGCAGGGTAACGGCCATCATCGCCCAGGTGGCAACAGGACTGAATGCCCATAATATACCGATAATGCTGAAAAGGATGGATGGTACACAGATCCAGTGGATCAATTTATTGATGGGATTCTTGTGGCTTTCGCCATATTCCGTGAACCACTGCTCGACGGTTTTCATAGCTATGACGCCTCTTTATATTTCTTATTATTGACACCATGAGGTAATTTATCATTTGGTGCAACGGTTCTCAATTGGTGTCTGGTCAGCTATCCACGGGTATAAAGTTGCATCAATTAAAAAGCCCGGAGTTAAGTCCGGGCTCTGAGTCATGCTGGATGATAATCAGGCATTGGTAGCAACAAAGTACTTGGGATCTTCGATGACGTTCACTTCCACCAGGTTACCCGCCTTTTTCAGCAGCTTTCTGCAGTCATTGCTGAGGTGAAGGAGGTGTAGCGTCCTGCCACTGTTCATATAGCGCTCGGCCAGCGTATCAATGGCTTCAAGCCCGGAATGGTCACAGACCCTGGAGTCCCGGAAGTCGATAATCACATCTCTGTTGTCGTCTTTTGGCGAAAACTGCGTCAGAAAGTGTGTGGTGGAACCAAAGAAGAGTGGGCCATGCACCTTATAAATCGTTGAGCCATCCTGGTCTTCCAGTTTTGTGATTTTGATCTGTTTGGCATGCTCCCAGGCAAAAATCAGGGCAGAAACAATAACGCCGACAATAACCGCCACAGCCAGGTCGGTCAGAACGGTCACTACCGAAACCAGCACCAGCACAAAGGCATCCCCTTTGGGCACTTTGTTCATGATTCGGAAGCTACTCCACTCAAATGTTCCGATAACAACGATGAACATAACACCAACCAGGGCAGCCACCGGAATCATTTCGATTAATGAAGAAGCAAAGAGGATAAAGGTCAGCAAGAATAACGCCGCAGAAATACCAGACAAACGGCCCCGGCCACCAGAGTTCACATTGATCATACTCTGGCCAATCATCGCACAGCCACCCATGCCGCCAAAGAAACCGGTAACCACATTGGCCACACCCTGACCCACACACTCCCGGTTACTGCTGCCGTGTGTTTCGGTGATTTCATCAACCATTCTCAGGGTCAGCAGTGACTCAATGATACCGATAGCGGCCAGAATCAGAGAGTAGGGTAAGATGATCGTCAGGGTTTCAAAAGTAAACGGCACTGAAGGAATGCTGAATGCCGGAAGCCCGCCCGCAATACCGGCAACATCGCCAACGGTTCTGGTATCCAGATTCAAACCGAGGGCGAGAGCGGTGACCACAATGATGGCGGCCAGAGAAGAAGGAATGGCCGTGGTCAGCCTGGGCAGAAAATGGATGATGGCCATGGTTAAGGCAACCAGCCCGAGCATCAAATAGAGCTCACTGCCTTTCATCCAGGCAACATCAATAACACTATTTTCCAGGAAAGAGCCGGTTAACCAGCCGACTTCACCCTGAACACCAAACTGACTCAGCTGCGCCAGGAAGATCACGATGGCCAGACCATTTACAAAGCCAAGCATCACCGGATGGGGAACCATTCTGATGAACTTGCCGAGTTTGAATAGGCCGGCGAGCACTTGAATAATGCCCATCAGAACCACCGCCGCGAACAGGTACTGTACCCCGTGACTGGCAACCAGGCTGACCATAACCACGGCCAGGGCGCCCGTTGCTCCGGATATCATCCCCGGGCGGCCACCAATGGCAGCTGTAATCAGACCAACAAGAAAGGCGGCATATAAGCCGACCAGAGGTTCGACCCCGGCAACGAAGGCAAAGGCGACAGCTTCTGGAACAAGAGCAAGTGCTACCGTTAAACCGGAAAGAAGATCATTCTTTATGGTGGCAACGTTTCTGGCGTGGGGTTCGAACAAGTGGTGTCTCCAGTAATATATATGAGTCTTGAAAGGTGTTAACGGCATATAGGTGCCGGTATTGATTGTTTACTATTGGAGAATAGTAGAGCTGTCATATGTCTTACTGCCCGGTGGAGTATTGTGAAAAGAACCGGGAGCAAACGAGACACATGGAGTGTCGGCAAGCTGGCTGGGAGCATTGCTGCCACATTGGGACGATTGAGTATCCTGAAGCCACTTGCCGCTTTTAAATCAGGCGCAAACTATTGTCTGTTTTGTGAAGGGCATTCTAAAGAAGGGGGTTTGTAAAGGCAATGTCATGGCTCTCCCCTACATAAAGGCTATCAGCCACCCCTGCTTCGGAGTGTGGCTTAATTATAGGTATTGTCCTCAGGTTGTTACATAAAACATCTGCCGTATAATGCGCCCCACTTCCACGGACTGACCCAAACGGTCAC
>NZ_JBLYNS010000041.1:0-35441 GCF_049310205.1 Endozoicomonas sp. ALC013
CCAGCAATGCCAACAGCAACAGATGCAGCAAGGGATGTAGTTGCGATCTTACCAAGTGATATCCATAACTCCGAAGTACTCTCCCCTTTACTAATGGCATCAGATAGCTCATTTACAATAGTAACTGCATTAATGGTATTTGACGCAAATTTCACAGGTGCGGCACTGTGAAAAATAACAAGAGACTTTTTAAGATCTCCTAACAAGGGCTCTATTGTCTTGGTGTATTTTTTTAGATCTTCACTCCTAATATAATTATTTTTATTAAGGTCTGATTGCATCGTTTCAATGGCAGTTTCTATACCACTGGCTGCTGCTGAAAGATGATTGTTAAGCACATCTCTAAGTTGCTGATTTTTATCAGCAGCATTTTTATCATACTCTAGTGATGAATCTATAATCATATCACTCATTAGAGGCTTCTCCTTTTTGTTTTATCGCTTGATTAGAGTACTCAGAGAGCACCTTATTTTTAAATAAAAGAGTGCTTACAATATAAGAAACAAAAAAGGCCATACCATTTAGAACTAGAAAAGGGATATCATCGTCCTCAGCACCTCCACATCTTACAGAACATGATTCTGATCTGACTAAGCTGATATTAAATAAAGACAACATAAGAATACACAATATGAAGATAACAGCTTTCATAGGGCCAATTATTTTTGTTTCAGAGAAGCCAAAGTTCAATACATTTTGTTTTTCTAAATCAGACATACTTATAGAGTGAGAAAATATGAGATAAGCCGTTAAGCAACTCCAGCCCGCTACAAAGAAAAAGTTATGGCGTACTTCTGAAACACGTTCGTACAACCCTAGCTTCACAAGATCTCTTTCAGTTTTTCCCATTGCAGGAATAACCTCTGCAACAATTTTTTCAGCAGTTGAAAATAGTGAAATATACGTTCCATATGCCTCGTAGAAAAAAGTACGAAGAAACATAATTGATAAGAAATATAGTATTGGAACACCTAATAAGCAGGCGAGTAGCCAACGCTCTTTATAATTTAAAACCCCTGTATTTCTTAAATGCGCAATATATATGCACAAAGCACAGCACAAAGCAATGTAAACAGACATACTTACTGAAAGTAATGAGACTCCTTTAAAAAACATAAATAGAGCTATCATTACCAATGTAAATGATATGATTTGATAGTACCTTTGCAAAATACTCTTATTGTTCACGAGTACTCTCCTGCTTAAAATTTACTCGCTCCCACAATCCACCGTAGGAATCCATATCGTTTTTTTTGTTCAATTGTTTGTCTCCTTATGCATCCCCCCGAAGAGCGTGGGAACGAGATAAAAAATTTTACTCACTATATAGCTTTCCATTTTGCTGTTTCATAAACCTAGAAATGTAAATGACTTTATAAGATCCGCCGAGAGTACAGCCTAGTATGCTTCCTAGGTAATATAAAAAGAGGAATCCAAGATCTGAATTATCAATACCATAACATTTAACAGAGCATGAGCTATCGGTTGCCCAATTCATAAAGTAGGTGTACATGGCAACCACACATATTAAAATTACTCCTAATTTTGAAACCCATGAGAATTCAAGAGTGTCTGACTGAGAAATACCGTGCTCTTTAATAAAGTCTATTTCACTTTCAATCCAGCGCGGGAAATAGGAAAGAACCCAATAAAAACTAAGAAAATTGCAAAAGACTGCAAATGAAAAATTATGCCGTGCTTCTTCTACTCGATCATAAAGCCCATTTTTTACCAGAGCTTCTTCAGTAATAGTCATTGCAGGTATAAGAGTGCTGGCAACCGATTCGGCAGGAGATAAAAAGGAAATATACTCTCGGTATCCATCATAAAAAAACAACCGAAAAAGAATAATAAACAGATAGTAAAGCAGTGGTAAAAGTGAAATAAAGGCAACACTTGACCAACTTTTCATAAAGGAGATTTTTGGGTGTGTTAGCAGTCCTGGGGTACAAAGGATATAAAAAACTGCACAACATATAGCGATATATGCAGACATAAAGATAGCGCCAAAACCTATTCCTTTGATGAATAAAAAGATAACCAAAAAAACAATTGTCGTAACAATTACTTCCCAGAAAATCCCTAATCTAAAACTATCGTTCACGAATACTCTCCTGCTTAAACCTCAACAACGGACTCAGAAAATACTCAATCAGTCGTCTTTGTCCGGTTTTGATCTCTACCGCCACGCTCATTCCCGGAGCCAGATTCACCTTACGGTTTTCTACCTGCATCCAGTCTTTTTCGATTTGTACATTGGCCAGGTATCTCAGCCCCAGCTGTTCATCGGGCACGGCATCGTTAGAGACGGTGGTTAACGTACCATCAATCAGGCCGTATTTGGTGAAGTTAAAGGTGTCGATTTTCACTTCAGCGCTTTGACCTTCGTGAACAAAACCGATGTCTTTGTTCAGTATCCAGGCTTCTACTTCCATCTTCGCTTCGGCGGGGACGATCTGCATCAGTGCCTGTGCCGGTTGTACAACTCCACCAATGGTATGCACTTGCAGTTGTTGTACTGTGCCGTCTATGGGTGAGGTGATCTTTTGCTGGTCGTGCAGCTCTTCTGCTTTGATTCGCTCCTGTTCCAGAGTATCCAGCTGGCGGCGCAGTTGTTCCTGTTGATCGAGGCTTTCCCGACGTGTCTGGGCGTGAAGGCTGGCCAGTTGATGTTGCAACGCTTCTGCCTCTGCACCCAGTTGGTTGACAGCGGCGGTTTGCGCCTTGATATCTTCTTCCAGCTCGATGCGTTGCTGTTCCAACTCCAGGTATTGCACCTTGGAGCCGTAACTTTTGTCGTAAAGGGCTTTCAACGATTGGGTACGCTCTTCAATAATGGGCAGTACCCGTTTGAGTTTGTTTACTTGAGCGACAATGGTTTGTTGTTCGGCGCGTTTGCTTTTTTTCTGGCTGATCAGGGTGTTTGCCGAGGTTTTGTAATCTTCGATTTGTTGGAGTAATAATTGTTGTTCGAAAGTTTTTACCTCTGTAGCAGAGGGGGTATGCATTCCCACGGGGACCGTGGGAACGAGGTCGGAGGAGTGTTGATCAAGATAAGTCACAAACGCCTGCTGTCTGGCGAGCTGCAGGCTCAAGGCTGTAATCTCCTGCTGCAACCGAACACTTTCGGCTTCAGTGACGGTGCCGACCAGAGTGATTAACGCATCGTCGGCTTTTACTTCATCGCCTTCGTGCACATGAATGGCCTGCACCTCCCCAATCACAATGGGCTGAATGGTTTTCACCCGTTCGCCGGGGATAATTTTGCCCTGGGCGGTGGCCACAATATCGATTTTGCCAAAGCAGGCCCAGAGTATGGCGATCACAAACAGTGCAATAATGACCTTAACAATCATGCGGCTTGCCGGGCTGGCGGGGGTATCTTCCACTTCCAAAGCCGCTGGCATAAACTGACGTCGAGTGTTGTCCAGTGCTTCAGGCCGCTCAGTTCGACTCAACAGTGCTTTGGTGGCTTTTGAGAACAGTGCCTTCATCTAGACTGCCTCCCGTAAACCGTGCTGATGAGCATTGAGCTTTGCGTAATGGCCGCCTTGTTTAACCAACTGATCGTGACTGCCTTCTTCAACAATACGCCCTTTATCCATCACGATAATGCGGTTGGCATCCCGCACCGTGGAAAGACGATGGGCAATAATAAAGACCGTGCGACCCTGGCTGATCTTTTTCATGTTCTGCTGGATGATGTGTTCCGATTCGTAATCCAGGGCACTGGTGGCTTCATCAAAAATCAGGATTTTCGGATTGGTGAGCAAAGCACGGGCAATGGCAATGCGCTGTTTCTGACCACCAGACAGTGAACTGCCCTGCTCGCCCACATTGGTGTCGTAACCTTCGGGCAATTCCAGAATAAAATCATGCGCGCCGGAGAGTTGTGCCGCCGCCATCACCCGTTCGATGGAAGCAACGGGATCAGCCAGGGCAATGTTGTCCCGCACTGAGCGGTTGAACAGAAAGTTTTCCTGCAGCACCACGCCCACTTGACGACGTAACCAGGCGGGTTCCACCAGTGCCAGGTCAACACCGTCCACCAATAGACGACCAGATTCAGGTAAATACAATCGCTGCACCAGTTTTGTCAGCGTACTTTTGCCTGAGCCAGAACGCCCTACAATACCGATCACTTGCCCGGGGTTGACCGTGAGCGATACGCCATTGAGTACAGCAGGCCGATCGGGCTGATAACGGAAGGTCACGTGTTCAAAACGTACCTGACCTTTCAATGTAGGTAATGTGGTTCGGTTTGGATCGTGCCCCGGTTCCGTGGGGGTATTCAGTACATCGCCCAATCGTTGCACCGAAATACCGGCCTGCTGGAAATCCTGCCAGAGCTGCACCAGCTTCAGGATCGGCGCACTCACCCGACCGGCAATCATATTAAAGGCGATCAGCATACCCACGGACATCTCTCCGTTGATGACCAATGTGGCACCGACCCATAACGTCAGCACCGTGACGACTTTATTGATTAACCCGGCAAACTGGCTGGCAATATTGCCAAGGTTCATAGCCCTGAAGGAGGCAGACACATAAGCCGCTAACTGATCTTCCCAGTGCCGCTGCATCTGGGGCTCCACCGCTGAGCTTTTGATGGTTTCCATGCCAGTGACCGATTCCACCAGGAAGGATTGATTTTCTGCGCCACGCTTGAACTTCTCATTCAGTCGGGCACGGAGAATCGGGGTAACGATCAAAGAGAGCAGGATATAAAAAGGAATGGAACCCAACACAATCCAGGTCAGCGTTGGGCTGTAAAAATACATCACCACAAAAAAGACGACGGTGAATAACAGGTCGATACACAACGTCAGGGCAGAGCCGGTAATAAACTCCCGAATGGTGTCCAGCTCCCGAACCCGGGCCACCGTGTCGCCTACTCGACGAGCTTGAAAGAATGCAATGGGTAAGCGAAGTAAATGGTTGAACAGCCTTGAGCCAAGCACCACATCGACTCTGTTTGTGGTGTGACTGAATACATAATTCCTGAGGCCATTCAGGACAATATCGAAAAATGAGAGTACCAACAGGCCAAATGCCAATACGTCTAACGTCGTTAATGCCTGGTTAACCAGCACCTTGTCGATAATCACCTGAAAGAACAGTGGGGTGATCATGGCAAACAATTGAATAAAGAAGGAAGCCAGCAATACTTCCGACAGCAGTTTTTTATGCTTCAGCAAAGCGGGAATAAACCAGCTGAAATCAAACTTGGCAAAACTGCCCGGCAACAAAGAGCGTTTCGTGAATAACAGAACATCGCCAGAGAGCATCGTTTCCAACACATCCAACGATACTGCCTCGGGGGATTGCTTCAGCGGACTTTGAATCAGCGCCTTCCCTTCATGTACCCGGGCAATGATGAAGTAGTGACCATCCACCTGTCGTGCAATCGCAGGCAACGGCAGATAAGTCAGCTGATCCACTGCCACTTTGATTTTTCTGGCCTTCAACTTCAGGGATTTAGCCGCCCTGAGCATGGCTATATCGTCAAGCGCTGCATCGCCACGACCAAACTGGTAATGCAACTGCTCAGCCTCTGCCGCTACGCCATGAAATTTGGCCAGCATCACCAGGCAATGTATGCCACTATCTATGGAATTGAATTGACTCACTACTACGACTGTCCAGATACTTATTTTTATGAATGGACATCGTGCCTGATGCAGAACACGAACTTTCAGTTAGAAGAGGCTTGGAGAAGGAAAGCTTTTCAGCTTGTGACATCTACTGATAACAGGCGATTCTTTCCAGGTACCAGCGAAAGACTGGATATAAGCACTACGGCCACGAACGTAGGCCATCATTCCTCGGGTCATTCCATGTATCCCTTTCACTAGTGAGTTGTTCTTATTGAATGAAACACATTCAAACAGCAGTTTAAATCGGTGTCAACAGCTATAAATAAAGTCAATATATTTTTTGACTCTGTTCACATAATTGCTATAGCAACAAGACTTCCAAAGCATCCACAGAATTACAGCCGGGTACTCGTTACAATTCACGACAGAGATAATCGTAGAGTTCCAGTCCATTAGCCTTTGCACTTTCGATCAGGCTGTAAAAAATGGCACTGCCTGAGTACCAAAGGTCTTTTTTTTCAGCCACAGCACCGTATCCGGCGTATTCATCAGTTTGCAGATACGGGAACCATAGATTATTTAAGAACTGGTCTGTGGTTCCCTTTTTGATTGTTCACGCCTGCGGTTTACTGAATATTATTCCTGTTTTACCGAACTGAGACTTTGCTTCTTACGCATTGACTCCCCTGACAGTTCCAGACGGTGTGAACGGTGAATCAGCCGATCCATAATGGCATCAATAAAAACTGATTTCTGGTTATCCAGTCGCATCGACACAGTGTTTCTAATGCACCCCGATCAATCCCCCGACTGGCCGCATAATCAATATCTTCCACGTAGGCGCTGGCCTGCTTGATTTTTGCCGCCTTCCTGAGTCGTTGCTGTTTGCGCTGCTTACGATCCAGCGTTTCAGCTTCAAGTAACAGGCTGAGACGATCTTCAAAAGGCAGTTTCATCTGGTCGGGTGTTTCAAACATACGGGGCAATGCTTGCTCAAAGCCCGGTAGCCGAAGCTCTCTGATTTGCTCTATCAGTTGTTGCGTGCTCATTTCAAATGACCTTCATGATCCGCATAGTAAGAAGCACCCCGGACATTGGAGTGGGCAGGAAGCTTGTGTTGTGTGGAGGTTTCCGTAATCTGCTGTCCATCAAGGTGGCATTGCAGAATTGAGTGCACGCTGGATACAGTGAGAGACTGAATTTCGGTCACACAGGTGCAGGCATTCATGAATCGCTGGACTCCATAGTGCCGACACAATTTTTGCAGCTTGCTACAGGCTCGTACGCCTTTTAAGGAATGTTCAGGCAGGTTCTCAAACTGCGCTGTCACAACTGCCAGCACATCAGCACTCTGTTCTTTGGCCCAGTTGATAAAGTAATCCCGGGTCTGGTTTGCGTATGCCTGATGCTGGGTAGGACGGTGCTCCGGATAGGTGGTTGCGTCCTCTTTGCGATGACTTCGGGGGTGGATTGCCACCCGATGGTGCTGATGGAATATTTCAACCTTCTGATGACCTACCTTCACTTCCACACAGAAGATTAACTGTGAGTAGCCAAGCACTCCCACGAACAGTTCGACCTTTTGCGTCTGGCCTGTTGCAGAATCAACAAACGACAAACGTTTACCTGCATAATCAACAAAACAGACATCACCCGGCTCGTAATGTTGTCGCATGCATAAATCAATAGTTTTTCGGTAATCCCGGTAATATTTATTGAACTGGCTATAACAGTACGCATCGTCAGGGTTGATACGACGGTATTCCTCCCATATCTGCAGACGGCACTGATGCTTGTCCTGCAATAACTTATGAATGTGCGACCAGTCTGGAGCCCGCTTGTCCGGTTTAAGCCCAGAGGAAGAGCTGACCAACCGGAACAAAGCAGGGTCATCCAGCTGTTTCACTTCTCCCCAACAGCACTCACTTTTATTGATTCGCGACCGGTATCGTCGAACGGTTGTTTTTGATAACTGCGTCAATTGAGCAATATGGCGATTTGAAAAATGGGTTGACAGCAGCAAGCGCAAAAGCTCACGCAAGGTAGATGACTTCATGCATCCTCCTTGTTTTCATCAAGAACATGGGAAAACAAGGCAAACTCAACCCAGCCAATCAATGTAGACATTTGACAGGGTTGAGCTGGAAAGCTTAAATGAGAGGACTGAGTCTTATCTCATCTTCCCGTGAAAAGCCAGAGTCCCTACAACTCTGGCTTTTTGCTTTCAGTGCCTTGAAATGGAATAACAAGCTTTCTCAGTTAGTCATTGCTCATCCTCTTCAGTCGTGTTGAACGAGTTTTCAATACTCTGTTTTGCCAGCCACCGGGCAACATCAGCGACCAGGACAAATCGCCCCCGCCGCTTGGGCATAGTAAACAGCCTCACAGGAAAATGGTGCTGATTGATGGCCTGGCGCAATGCGCCCATGGTCCGATACCCCATTGCCTGACGAAGTTGCTCCCCGCCCAGTACCGGTGAGCGATAAAGCGTCAGCAGGTCACTTTCCAGTTTGGCCGATAACGCGGTCATCCTCGCCTCAGGCTGTCCAGTACTCAAGCTAACCTCCACACATCTAAATCAGTGATAAATGGTCATTTAGTAAGAATAAGCGCTTTTACAATTCTTGCGTAGCGGCTTATTTTTAGAAAAAAGGCACGACTTTTTTTGCATTGAAAAAGATAAGTGCTGATATACCAAGGCCCTGCCGGGCACAGCGCAATTTTCGCACATCCAATGCGCAATTTTTTTTCTTATGTATTCCTTTACTGATTACAAACGTTTGTCGCGGAGAACACGATCCTTGACCACGCGATACTGGGTTGCCTGGATAAAAGAACGTCTTGGGGTAAAAACCGCTTACCAGATTAAGAAGTGCCTGCTGGAAGACTCTGTTTTGGCAGAGAAGAACCCCGGCTGGCTGAACCATTCTTCAAGGTTCTGGAACAGAAAAGAAAACGGGCAGCCTGCCTCTCAGGAAAAGTTGGTAAACCAAGTAGAATCATGCAGTAAAACAAAGGGGGCGAAAGGCATTCTCTGTCATTGCTTTTGGGAACTCATTGATCAACAGCAGATTGATCAGGATTTTTTACACCATATCCTGTTACAGCTGCCCTCAATGTACAGGGGCAAACTCTTCAGTGATGAAAATAGCGCTGTCAGAAGACAGACATTAAGGGCCAAAACTGTTAATAAACTTGAAGTGCCTTACACGCTTGATTCGCTGACCTGTTTTCTGGCATTGGCTATTGAAGAGGGGTGGGCTGAGCAGAAAAATACTTGTCGACGGGCACATGGCTGCCAGATGACAGTAACCAAACTGTTTCTCAGACAGAGCTTACTAACGCCATTATCTGCTGTTGCAGAAGAACTTTACACGACAATATCTGAACAACTGCAGCACCTGTTTACAACGTCGGTTTATGATCCATTCTATTTTGAGTTTAATGATCATAATGACCATCAACGCCAGCTGATTAATGGTTTTTTCGCTCACTGTGAGCTTGTTTTCTCTGGCAGTTTGAAACTTTATGGAGAATGGTTGGCCCAAGCCAGAAAAATCGGGTTGACAAAAAACGCTGCTGATGACAAGGCTTTTTTGTGGTCAGTATTCCTGACAGAAGCCGAAAAGCTTGAGTCCGTATTATTCGACGACGATCCGAACCGTACGAATAGCCATCCACTGATCCTGAAGCTGAAGAGCAGGATGGATGATTTCAAAAAATACACTGGACCATAAACAGCGGGGTGGTAACTCTAAAACAGCAGGGTGGGTCACATTTGAACAGCAGAGGTGGTCAGTTTGGACAGTGCCACTAATAGCTATTGCTGGTGGGGTGTCAGCAAACTTGCTGATAGTCATTGATGAAATATTGTGAGATGGGTCTCCTCAAACTTGGGGAAGGCTGGGTAAATACTATTAATTTTCAAATCCTCAATTTAAGGAACTGGAAAGTTTGCAGTGCCCAAATGTGAGCACTGTCATGAGTGAATTGATTTCAGAAAGGTTAATCTTTTTACATGGACAGTTACTGAAAATTCCGATGTGTCCAAGTTTGGACGCATCTTATACTTTTGTAGTCATCTGATAGCTACCCCTGATTTTTCTTAGGTTACAGGATAGAAAAAAAGGGGGGGTGTACTCAAATCTGAGCACACCTAATAATGAATGGCATTTTCCAAGTTTATAATGGGAAGGTCAGGCTATTTCAGATTTCTCCTGTTCTGGCTCATTACTGATCTCAGATACACCTTCATCCATAGCCTGTCTGGAAGCCTTCATATAATCATTCAGTACAGCAATAGCAGACTGCCTGGATTGAGGGGCCAGGTGAGCATATTTGAGTGTCATATCAATAGACTGATGACCCATCGCATCCCTGACATGGTTCAGGTCAACTCCCGCCATTACCATGTTGCTGGCAAATGAGTGTCGAAGATCATGAAAGCGGAAGTGTAAATCCTCTTCTTTTGGTTTATATAAGCCTGCTTCTTTTCTGATCTTCGTCCAGGAGGATTTAATATCCTTCATGGGCTTGCCCGTTTTTTTATTAGGAAAAATGACCTTGGTTTCCATATTTTGTTTACGCCACTCCCGAAAGGCGTAATGGGCTTCATCGGTCAGATGAATATGACGGGTTTGGCCGTTTTTGGCTCTATCTCCTATCACTGTCAGTAGGCGCTGATTTATATTGACCTGGTTCCAGTTCAGCTCAAGCACCTCGGTAATGCGAAGACCGGTATTCAGAGCGATCAGGACAACCGGCTTTACATGGCATGCAAAAGTACTAGCCAATTCTGGAATATTTGGACGACGCCGTTCCAAAAGCCAC
Organism: Endozoicomonas sp. ALC013; assembly: GCF_049310205.1. Classification (NCBI taxonomy): domain Bacteria; kingdom Pseudomonadati; phylum Pseudomonadota; class Gammaproteobacteria; order Oceanospirillales; family Endozoicomonadaceae; genus Endozoicomonas; species Endozoicomonas sp. ALC013. Next base: position 10,428 of record NZ_JBLYNS010000041.1, read on the forward strand.
TGGTTATAGCGGACTCGTTTGTTCCTCTGCTCATCATCGTAGTTGTCCAGAGCAATACGCAAACGCTGTTCTTCGTCTATGGAGAGGTATCTAACGCGCTTATTCTTATCAACGGGAAGGTTCTTGAGCTTGCGTAATGGGGTCCCTTCCAGCAATTCAAAATCTACGGCTTTACTCAATATTCCTCTTATGCAGTTTACGTCCCGGTTGATACCCGATGCTTTCCGGCCCTTCTTGAGCTGTTCTGTCTGAAAGAGTGTCAGGCGCCGAACTGATATTTCTGATAGTGGAAGGTCGAACCACTTTCCGAAATGCCTCTCTGCTCGCTTGAGATCCTCCTCACCTTGTTTTTTGTGGGTAAGAGCCCAAAGCCTATAACGCTGCTCGATGAATGCACCAAGAGTGCTGCTTTTTTCCAGCTCTGCCTGGCGACGTGAATCATTTCTGGAAGCCTGAATATCAATACCTTTGGCTACCTCTCCTAGGGATGCCTTCGCCATTCTTTTGGCATCAGATGGGGTGATAGCTCCATGACGACCCAACTTAAAATCCTTTCTCTGGTTGCAACCCGGCACTGTGTAGCTGAGATAATATGTTTTGGTGCCTTTCGGGCTGACAAGGACATAGAGACCTTGCTGTTTTTGCTCCCATACCCGATATGATTTGTCTCTGGGTTTCAGGTCATCAACTGAAGTGTTGGTGAATGAAATTTTCTCATTGGTGGTCTTAGGCATGTCCGTTTACCTCTTTATTATTTGAATGAGCGCCGGAAGTGATTTTTTTCCAGTATATTTCCAGTAAAACTCAGACAGCGATATACAATTCCATGCAACATGGTACAATATGTGGGTGGGTGATAACTTTATATATATCAATGAGTTATCTATATAATGGCTTGTTTTAAGTTGTAAGGCAATGGCTGGGATGATGGGGTGAATGATCACTCCGGAGGCAGAGGTCAGAGGTTCGAATCCTCTCGGGTGCGCCATAATCATAATAGAGGTATCTGCGTGCATGAGTAAGCGCTCATACATTTGCCTTTCATGATTTCCAATCTACGTATAGCCTACACCTCTCATCAAGTTACTCTCTTTTATTTGTGTCTTGTGTCAAACCCTTTCCAGCGTCGTCTATACCGGCTTGCTTGCTTGTTTGTCTGATGATTATCAATGGATTGTTCTTGCCATCCATGTTCAATTGTGTTCACAAAAAGGCCAGGGCGTTTCCCGGTGCAAAACGAATGGAGTCGTTTATTCCCATGTCGCGGATGGTGGATGACTGGCTGTTCCGGTTTGCCAGAGGTTTGTCTGAATGGGCATATCCACAAACGCCGGATGGGAATTTTCCGAATCCATTTCCTGCAGCAGCAGCTACTGTTATTGGGCTGGAGAGTTCATTGGCTTTGCCAGATAATGTGGTCAGCCTTGACGAGGTACGTAAGCTGTAGAAAGGTGCAGAAGGCATAACAGTTATGAGTGAATACCAGTATTACGAGTTGGTGGCCGTTGACCGGCAGTTGTCGAAAGAGGAGATGGGGTATCTTCGGGGGATTTCCAGCCGGGCACAGATATCGTCTACCCGGTTCTGTAACACCTATAACTACGGTGATTTAAAAGCCGACCCAAGGCAGTTACTGAGCAGGTTCTTCGATGCTTATGTTTATGTTTCCAATTTTGGTTGCAAAATTTTTGCGATTAAGGTGCCTCGTCATCTTATTGATGAATCGACACTGCTGCGTTACCTCCAGGGGGATATCTGCACTTACAAATCGTCTGGCGCGCACTGGATTATTGAATTTGTCTATGAAGATGAAGACGGCTACGACGATGAGTGGGATGAAGGCGATGGCTGGATGGGCAGCCTGCTGAACATTCGCAGTGAGCTGATGCACGGTGACTATCGTTCACTGTATCTGGCCTGGTTGTCTCAATTGGATGAGCTGGAACCGGATGCGCTGTCCCCCGCCATCCCTCTGGGCCTTGATGACCTTTCTGCCAGCCAGAGTGCGTTGTGCGATTTCCTGAAACTGGATGCCCAACGGGTTGTTGCGTCGGCCAGGGTCAAACCGGATTATGCCAGTGTTGAGCCTGAAGTGTTAATTGATCAATATGTCATGCAACTCCCGGAAGCGACGGCCAGAGCCCAGCTGAAAGCGTTACTGTTAGATGAAACCGGTACTGCACGAAGAGAACAGTTTGCCGCCCTGGTGGATCAAACTCAGGAAATACCGCGCAGCAGTTCAGTCACGGTTGGCCATCTGCTGGCTTCTGCCCGGGAGCTGCGGAAAAAGGCTGATGAAAAGGCCATGATGCAAAAGCAGCTGCAACAGCAGCAAAAGGCCGAAAGCGTTGCTGCCAATGAAGAGGCCTATTGGCGTCGGGTGGAAGAACTGTTTGAGCAAAGAGGCTCATCTACCGTGTATTCCGAGCTGTCAACAAAGCTTGGCGATCTTCAGCTGATGGCCAAAATGCTGAACAGACAAACAGCCTATGACCAGAGGCTGGCCGAGCTGAAACAACGCTACGCCAAGAAAACCAGCCACTGGCAGGGATTAAGGTACCGGTAACTGACCTTAATCAACTGGCCAATAAGTAGACATAAATACCACTATTTAATGTTGTTCGCGTTTATATGCTGTGTATTTTGCTATTATGTAGACAGAAATACACCATTTAAGTGATTAAAACGTTTACATGAAGGAGTGGTAACGATGGATCAGGCCACTGCAATCCACCGGCTATCGGCTTTTGACCGGATGGGACATTCGGTTTTTACCGCCAGGGATTTGGGCAAAATCTTTAGTGAAGACTCCCCGCGAGCCTTTCAGGCCGGACTGGTTCGGTTGGTGAAGAATGATATTCTTCGTCGGATGATGAAAGGGATTTATACGTTCACCCTCTCAAGCAACAAAAATGCAGATATGCTGGAGCGCATTGCCATAGCCTTGCGAAGGGGGGAGTACAACTACATCAGTTTGGAATCAGCGCTATCAGAGTATGGCGTTATTTCCCAAATCCCTGTTGATCGGCTGACCATTATGACCACAGGCCGGAAGGGAGAGTATAAAACCCCTTTTGGGGTTCTTGAATTTACCCATACCCGCCGTTCAGTCGCCGATATTCTGGACAGTGTCGTTGATCGTGACAGACCGTTAAAAATTGCTACGCCTGAGGCGGCTATGCGTGATTTGAGGCGTGTGGGGAGGAATAGTCATTTGGTGAAGGAGTCACAGAGTTATGAAAATGACCACTGAAGATTTTTCACAGCTGGTTGAGAGGATTATGCAAAATAATCATCTCGCACTAATGCGGCCAGTCGTTGAGAAAGAGCTGCTTCACTATGACATTCTGTTCTGTCTTGACCGGGAAGGCCTGTTGGATCAGTTGGTGTTTCAGGGCGGTACGTCGCTTCGTCTGTGTCATGGAGGTAACCGGTTCAGTGAGGATCTGGATTTTGTTGGAGGGGTGGATTTTTCGTCAGCCTCTCTTGCCAATATAAAGACCTGTATTGAGGACTATATTGGGGCCAGATATGGATTGGAGGTATTGGTTAAAGAGCCGGCGACGCTTAGAAAAGAGCCTTGTTATGCACAAATGAATATTGATAAATGGCAAATCTCAGTAATAATCTCTCCGAAGCGTAAAGATATTCCCCGGCAAAAAATCAAGATTGAAGTCGCTAATGTTCCGGCATACACCAAAGAAGCATTGCCGCTACGAGTGAATTACCCGTTTCTTCCCGATGGTTATGGAGACACTCTGGTTTTTACTGAAACCCTTGACGAAGTGCTGGCAGACAAACTGATCGCTTTGCCTGCAACACAAAAATACATTCGTTACCGTGATATTTGGGACCTGCCCTGGCTTCAGCAACAGGGTGCTGAAGTGAATGTTGAGCTGGTGAAGAAGAAAGTGAACGACTACCGGCTTGATGACTTTGAGCAGCGGCTGGATCAGCTGATTCGGAATATCCCTGAAATAGTGACCGGCGGTGGGCTTAAAACTGAAATGCGGCGATTTATACCTGCCGATGTTTATGAACGCACTCTGGGTAAGGGGAAATTTGAAAGCTACTTGTCAGGGACGTTACAAAAACTGTTTAGCCGCTTAAAGGGAGAGCTTTATGGCGAAGGTGAGCTTCCTGAGTTCAGAATGTGATGATGCTCGAATGTTCTTTTCCGGAGTAACGACGACGAATGAATAACAGTAATTCGCTGCAGGATTGTGAGGTGTTGCAGCTTAAGCAAAAGCGGGCACTGGTGCTTGATTTTACCGATGGTAAACGTTGGACGGTGCCATACTATATGCTCAATCTCGAAGGTGCCGACGCTCGTGTTAATCATGAAATGCAACAAGGGGTGAGTCGCCATGCCATTGCTGTGGGTGATCTACTGGGTTTTAAAGATAAGCAAAGAGAGGAACATTTTGGCTATGTCCTCCGTCTGAATACCAAGTCGGTTACTGGATTATGATTGTTTAGTCCCAGCATATTTACCATCTCGACTACATCCGATAGTTAATTAACGGTACACTCCCCCGGTAACCAATTTCCCATAGCCGGGTCTGATGCTCTGCCTTCGTCTATATGACAGCGAGCCTGTCTGCTTATTTGTTCCCCGGCATTATTGTCCCTGATGCCAAGTACCCATTATGTCCAACACCCATAACAATCTTGCCGCCTTTATCTGGTCCGTTGCCGACCTGCTGCGGGGAGATTTTAAACAGTCCCAGTACGGTCGCATCATTTTGCCGTTTACTTTGCTCCGGCGTCTGGAGTGTGTGCTGGAGCCTACCAAAGAAGCGGTGCTGGCCCAGTATGAAAAAGTGACGGTGATGAACCTGCCGGAAGAGGGACGGGAGAAGCTGTTGTTGCGGGCGGCCGGGTTGTCCTTCTTTAATACATCACCGATGGATCTCTCCAAACTTGGACAGATCGGTATTAAAGACAATCTGGAAAGCTATGTGCTTGCCTTCTCACGGGATGCCAGGGAGATCTTTGAACATTTCAAGTTCGATGAATTTGTTGGCGGCCTGCAGGAGGCCAACCTGTTGTATAAGGTGGTGCAGAAGTTCGGCAGCATCGACCTGAGCCCGGATGCCATTTCCAATCACGATATGGGCCTGGTGTTTGAGGAGCTGATCCGCAAATTTGCCGAAAGCTCTAACGAAACCGCCGGAGAGCACTTTACCCCACGGGATATTGTCCAGCTCACCACCTCCCTGGTGTTTATGGAAGATGACGATGCCTTAACAAAAGAAGGCATTATCCGCACCATTTACGATCCCACTGCCGGTACTGGTGGCTTTCTTTCTTCCGGTATGGAATATGTGCATGAACATAACGCCAATGCGGTGATGCGCGCCTTTGGTCAGGAGCTGAACCCGGAGTCTTACGCCATCTGTAAAGCCGATATGCTGATCAAGGGGCAGGATGTCAGCCGTATCAAGCTGGGCAACACCCTGTCCAATGACCAGCTTGCCAGTCAGCAGTTTGATTATATGCTCTCCAATCCACCGTTCGGAGTGGACTGGAAGAAGATCGAAAGTACGGTCAAAACAGAACATGACGTGAAAGGCTTTGATGGTCGCTTTGGCCCGGGTCTGCCACGGGTATCCGATGGTTCCCTGTTGTTCCTGATGCACCTGATCAGCAAATTTCGGGCTATAACGCCCGATAATCAAAACCCCAGCCGTATTGGTATTATCCTGAACGGTTCGCCGTTGTTTACCGGCGGCGCGGGCAGTGGTGAAAGTGAGATTCGACGCTATATTCTGGAAGCCGATCTGCTGGAAGCCATTGTCGCCCTGCCTACCGATATGTTCTACAACACTGGCATTGCGACCTATATCTGGGTGCTATCCAACAAAAAATCGGCGGAGCGTAAGGGCAAGGTCCAGCTTATCAATGGTGCGAAGCTGTTTGGCAAGATGCGCAAGTCCCTGGGTTCCAAGCGCAATATGATGAACCCGGAAGACCGTGCCATGGTGACTCGCTGCTTTGGCAAATTTGAGGCGGAAGCTACTGACTCCAATGGCATAGCAATGAGTAAACTATTTGAGACATACCAGTTCGGTTATCGTCGTATAACGGTAGAACGCCCCCTGCGCCTCTCCGTCCGATTTACCGATGAAGCCGTTGCCAGCCTGCGTTATGCGCCCAAACCGTTTAACAATGTAATGCGCTGGCTATTCGAACAGTTTGGCGATGCCTGCTACTCGACACTGGCAGACCAGGAAGAAGCCATCCGCAACAAAATCAAAAAAGACTTCACCGAGCTGAAAGAGAAACAGGTTAAAGAAGTACTGGATACCAAACTGTGGTTGTTCCAGCGCAAGCTGATGGAAAAGGCGCAACAGCTTCAGTCTGAGGTTGGTATTGAGAACAGCGATGATTTCAATCGCTTTGATGAATTATTGAAGGCAGCTATTAAAAAGCGGGCGATCAAGCTAGATGCCAAAGAGAAGAAGCAGCTTCTGGATGCCATTACCCATAAGAACCCGGAGGCCGAGCCCGTTGTCAAAAAGGTATTAAAAGAAGAGTCGCAGCCCCTCTACGGTGCCTTTGAATACCGAGGCAACGTCGTCGAGTTTGAAACCGATGGCGACCTGCGGGATAACGAGAACATCCCCCTTGATCCATCGGTGACCACCTCAACGCTGATCGAAACCTACTTTCAGCGGGAAGTGACGCCCCATGTTCCGGATGCCTGGATCAATGCCAGCAAGCGGGATGAGCAGGACGGTGAGATCGGTATTGTCGGCTATGAGATTCCCTTTAACCGCCACTTCTATGTGTACCAGCCACCCCGAGCCCTGGAAGCCATTGATGCCGATCTGGATGCGGTCAGTGGGCGGATTATGAAGCTGTTGGCGGAGGTGCATTCGTGATGGCGGGTGTTGGTGGTAAATATAAGGCTTATCCCGAGTATAAGGATTCTGGGGTTGAGTCAATGGGAACCATTCCTTCAGCTTGGGGCCTGGTGCGTGCAAAGAATATTTTTTCTATTAAGAAAAGAATTGCTGGCGAGTTAGGTTTTGACATCCTTTCTATCACCCAAAAGGGAGTGAAGAAGAAAGATATTGAAAGTGGTGAAGGGCAACTTTCAATGGACTACTCAAAGTACCAACTTGTGTTTGCTGGTGACTTTGCAATGAACCATATGGACTTGTTAACTGGCTATGTAGACATCTCACCTTTTAACGGTGTTACAAGCCCAGACTACAGAGTGTTCAACATTGAGAATACGAAGGACTACGTGCCTGAATATTACTTATACTTGCTTCAAAATGGTTATAGACAAAAGCTTTTTTTCCACCTTGGACAAGGTAGTGCACACCTTGGGCGATGGCGTTTGCCAACAGAAGCTTTCAACGAAATTCTTTATCCAAAACCAACCAAGCGTGAACAGGAGCTTATTGCCAGCTTCCTCGACCACGAAACCGCCAAAATAGACACCCTGATCGAAGAGCAGAAAACCCTGATCCGGCTGCTGCAAGAGAAGCGTCAGGCGGTGATCAGCCATGTTGTGACCAAAGGCCTTAACCCTGATGCACCGATGAAAGACTCTGGTGTGGAGTGGCTTGGGGAAGTGCCGGAGCACTGGATTGTCAGACGGCTCAAGCATGTTGCTGATCTACAGTCTGGTATACCAAAAGGCAAAGACCTTGCGGGCAAAATAACAATCGAAGTGCCCATGCTTCGAGTGGCTAATGTCCAGGATGGTTATTTAAAATTAAATGAGGTTCATAAAATTCATATTGAGCCTGATCAGTTGGAACGTTATGAACTGAAAAAGGGTGATGTTCTAATGAACGAGGGTGGGGATAACGATAAACTTGGCCGTGGAGCTGTATGGAAAGGTGAAATTGCACCGTGCATCCACCAGAATCATGTTTTTGCAATCAGGCCAAAAGATATTGAACCAGAGTGGCTTGCACTACTCACAGGTTCTTCATATGCCAAGTTTCATTTCTATAGGGTAGCCAAGCAAAGCACCAATCTGGCATCTATATCCTCAAGTAATATCAAGGAAACGCCGTTAGTTATCCCTCCTTTTGAGGAGCGTAGAGCGATCATTGATCACCTGAAGACATTAATGAAAAAGTACGATGCCATTGAAGCCCAGGGACAAGATCAAGTCAGGCTACTAACAGAACGCCGCACCGCCCTGATCTCTGCCGCAATTACAGGCAAAATAGACGTCCGCGACTGGAAACCCACTGCCCACCCACAACAAAAACACCCCGAGGCCCCCCATGAGCAAACCGCCTGAAGCGCCGGAGCACCCAGACACCCTGTTCAGCGAAATCAAAGGCCTGATCCAGTCCGCCCGCCAGCGGGCTGCAGTGGCTGTGAATGCCGAACTGACTCTGCTTTACTGGCAGGTGGGGGAGCGCATCAATAGCGAGGTGCTCAAAGGTGAACGTGCGAATTATGGCCAGGAGGTGGTTGTCGGCTTGTCCAAACGACTGACTCAGGCGTTTGGTCGCGGCTGGTCTCGCCGTAATCTGTTTCAAATGATCCGGTTTGCGGAGTTGTTTCCCTCTCTGGAGATTGTGCAGACACTGTCTGCACAATTGAGCTGGAGCCACTTCACCGCACTGATCAGCCTTGAGGATAGCCTGAAGCGAGAGTTCTATCTGACCATGGCAATACAGGAGCGCTGGTCAGTCCGTACGCTGGCAGACCGTATCGACAAACTGTTATTTGAACGAACAGCCCTGTCCAAAAAACCTGAGCTGACCATTACCAGGGAACTGGAGATTCTCAGAAGCCAAGGCAAGCTCAATGAGGAAATGGTACTCAAAGATCCTTATGTACTCGACTTTCTGGAAATGAATGACGCTTACCTGGAGAAGGATCTTGAAGACGCCATTCTGCGGGAGATGCAACAATTTCTGCTGGAGCTGGGCGTGGGCTTCACCTTTGTCGCACGGCAGCATCGTATTCAGATCGGAGGTGATGATTTTTATATTGATCTGTTGTTCTACAATCGCAAACTTAAGCGGTTGGTTGCCATTGACCTTAAGGTAGGTAACTTCAAGGCAGAACATAAAGGACAGATGGAGCTTTACCTGCGCTGGCTGGATAAATATGACCGCCAGCCCGATGAGGCCTCCCCCCTGGGTATTATTCTTTGTTCTGGTAAAAATGATCAGGAGGTTGAACTGCTGGAGCTGGATAAAAGCGGCATCCATGTGGCGGATTACCTGACCAGCCTGCCGCCCAAAGCGGTGCTGGAAGAACGCTTCCAGCAGGCCATTCACAATGCCCGCCAGCGTATTGAGAACAAAAGTGAGTAGTGTATGAGCAGGGACGCCACCGTTGAGGCCGTTTTCCAGAACGAAATAATCGCCCAGATGCAGGCCAATGGGTGGCTGCTGGGTTCCGGCGACCAGTACCACCGGGAAACGGCGCTGTACACCAGCGATGTGCTTGGTTTTGTCAAACAGACTCAGGCGAAGGAGTGGGAGAAGTTCTGTAAGGTATTCCCCTCGGATTCGGAACAGCACTTTATCAGCCATCTGGTGACGCAGCTTAATAAGGCTGCCCCCAATGCCATTGATAAAGAGCTACGCAGTTACGGTACCCTTGGGGTGTTACGTCATGGCCTGAAGATTCGCAATGCCCGGTTTCGCCTGTGCCAGTTTATGCCGGAGCATGATCTGAACCCGGATACGCTGGCCCGTTATAAAGAAAACCGTTGTCGCCTTGTGCCGGAGCTGGTGTATTCGCCCTATGCTACCGATGAGCACCTTGTTGAAACCGGTAAAAAGGCCAGGTCGTGGCGCATTGATCTGGTGCTGTTTATCAATGGTCTGCCGGTATCGACGCTGGAGCTGAAATCCGAGTTCAAGCAGTCCGTGGATAACGCCATTCGGCAGTATAAAACCACTCGCCAGCCCAAAGACCCGGAAACCGGTAAGCCGGAACCGCTGCTTACCTTCAAGCGGGGTGCGCTGGTGCATTTTGCTGTCAGCCAGTATCAGGTTTATATGGCAACCCGGTTGGCCGGTGCTGATACCTTCTTCCTGCCGTTTAATAAGGGGACAAAAGAAGGCGGCGCTGGTAATGATATTCCCGACGATGAGAACCGCTATGCCACCGATTACCTGTGGAATGAGGTGCTGCTGCCGGATAACCTGCTGAATATTCTTGCCCGTTACGCTCACCTTGAGATTAAGGAGACCGAAGACTGGGAAGGCCGCAAAACCAAAAAGGAGACGCTGATTTTCCCTCGGTATCACCAGTGGGATGTGGTGCGTAAACTGATTGGCGCTGCCCGTACCGAAGTTAACGGGCATCGTTACCTGGTGCAGCACAGTGCCGGTTCCGGCAAGTCCAACTCTATTGCCTGGACCGCTCATCAGTTATCCACCCTTTATAAAGACGATGGCGATAAACAGTTCCATTCTGTGATCGTGATTACTGACCGGACGGTGCTGGACGATCAGCTTCAGGATACCATTTACCAGTTTGAACACGCCGATGGGGTGGTGGGGCGTATTAACAGTAAAGAAGGGCAGGGCTCCAAATCAGAGAAGCTGGCCAGTGCCCTGGAAAATGCCCAGCCGATTATTATCGTGACCATACAGACCTTTCCGTTTGTACTGGCAGCTATTGAGAGCAGTACCAATCTGCAGAAACGTCGTTATGCCATTATTGCCGATGAGGCGCACTCTTCCCAGACGGGCGATACTGCCAGGAAGTTGAAAAAAGTGTTGATGGTGGATGGTGAAGCAAAAGAAGCAGAGCTATCGGCAGAAGACAAGTTGAATGCATCTGTTGCCGCACGACGGAAGAGCGGCAATCTCAGTTATTTTGCTTTTACAGCTACGCCAAAGGCGAAGACGCTGGAAACTTTTGGTCGGCTGGCTAATCCGGATGAACCACCTTCAAAGAAGAACCTGCCCCGGGCATTCCATGTGTACTCCATGCGACAGGCCATTGAAGAAGGCTTTATCCTGGATGTGCTGAAGAACTACACCAATTACAAAGTTGCCTACAAGCTGGCCCAGAAGATTGCCGCTACCGATGAGGAAGTGGACAGCAAACGTGCCAAGGTGAAGGTGGGGCGCTGGGTACGCCTCCATGAGCACAATATCAGCCAGAAGGTGAAGGTGATCGTCCAGCACTTTCAGGAACATGTTATGGGACTGCTGGGTGGTCATGCCAAGGCGATGGTGGTGACCAGCTCCCGCAAGGAAGCGGTACGCTATAAGCTGGCCTTTGAGAAGTACCTGGCTGAACACAAGAGTTCCATTGCCGTGATGGTGGCCTTTTCCGGTGAGGTGCAGTTCGACCAGAATGATCCGGACAGTGCCGCCATTCTTGATGAGAAATTTACGGAAAAAAATATGAACCCCGGCCTCAAAGGACGGGATATGCGTAAGGCGTTCGATACCGACGATTACCAGATTATGCTGGTGGCCAATAAGTTCCAGACCGGTTTTGACCAGCCCAAGCTTTGCGCCATGTATGTGGATAAACCGTTGGGTGGTGTGGAGTGTGTGCAAACCCTTTCCCGCCTTAATCGCACTTATCCCGGCAAGGCGGAGAGCGGCACCTTTGTGCTGGACTTTGTTAATGAGCCGGACGATATTCTGGCTGCCTTCCAGCCTTACTACCAGACAGCAGAACTGGCAGATGTGTCTGACCCGGACAAAATCTTTGAGCTGCATGAAAAGCTGCGGGCCAGTGGCATTTTTACCTGGAATGAAGTGGAGCGGTTCTGCGAAGCCTTCCTGACCCGAAAGAAAAGCAATGCTGCTGTCAGTAATATCTGTAAGCCTGCGGTGGAACGGTGGCAGAAGCGTTACAGCTCTGCGGTGGCGGCTTATGAGCAGGCCAGGGATATGCTGGACCGGATGAAAAAGTCCGGCGATGCGGTGCTGATCGCCAACGGGGAAAACAGCCTGAAGGAGTGCAAGCAGGAAAAAGACCGGCTGGAGATTTTCAAGAAAGATCTGGGCAGCTATACCCGTTACTACGAGTTTATGTCCCAGATTGTCGATTACGATGATATTGAACTGGAACAGCTCAGCCTGTTTGCCCGCTACCTGCGGCCGCTGCTCCGGGAACAGGTTCTGGACGAAGATGATATTGACCTTGATAACGTGGTGATGAGCCACTATCGTCTTGCCAAAATCCGGCAGCAGGACATTCAGCTTAAGGAAGACAGTCCCGAGTACAAACTGGAACCGGGCAGCGATATGGGTACTGCCAAACCCAAGGATAAGAAAGAGGAGTTTCTGTCGCAGATTCTTACCCGATTGAATGAGCTGTTTATTACCGACAACCTGTCGGATGCGGACCTGATCAATTATGCCTATACCGTTCGGGACAAGCTGGCGGAAAACGACACGGTGATGAAACAGATTGCCAATAACACCGCTGAACAGGCCTTGCTGGGGGATTTCCCGAAGGCCATTGATGATGCGGTGATGGACAGCAACGAAGCTCACCAGGAGATGATGTTGCAGTACCTGTCCAACCCGGAGCTGGCCAGAGGGTTTGCACGGGTGGTGTTTGATATGTTGAAGGGGTGATATGCTCCTTCAGTTTTCCTTTTTGATGAGTTTCAACAACTCAGAGCCTGTTGTAAAAGTTACTGATCATTAACCCAGGATAAAAATCTAAAGTCGTCTATAACTACGGTATATGATTTCATATGGTTAGCTACTTACCCTTCCGACCTGACTGATAACGAGTGTGCAATCCTTGAACCACTGTTTCCTGACCCTGGCTATGATACTCCAAAGAATGGACGACCACGTGATCACCTTAAGAAACACTTTAAAAAAATCCAGAAAGTCTGGGCTGATTGTGGTTACCGAGGTTACCTTGAAGAGTGGTTTTATCGCTGTAAGCCCAAAAGGGAACTGTCTAAAGACTATGAACAGTTGCCAAGGAGTTCAGAAGCCTTCGTTTATATATGCATGATTCGCATAATTCTGCGAAGGCTTAAGTAGTTTTAAAACAGCCTCTTACTGATACTCGTGCTCAAGAATATGAGAGATGTGTATTGATAGCGGAGTGTTACTATGCACTATGTTTACCAGTTTCTTTACTTCCTGAAAACTTCTACCCGAATAAATAGCTTCAACATTTACACTGGATGTATTTCCGTTAAATAAAACTTTGTTGGGGTTGTTTGCATTTGTATCCTCTTCAATACTGGAGGATTGACGAGGTGCAATAAGAAAAACATGCCCATTTTCAAATAGTCCTGTGTACATTGTATATTTTTCATCTTTGTATTTAGTGGTTGCGTTACCCAGCTCCATAATTGCCAGGAAACATTTAATATCTACTCGTTCTGGATCTTTAACAAGTCCTGAGTGTTGGTCGTATACATATCGTTTAAAAAAATGATCAAATTTGCCTGAATTGTAGATTGATTTTAAACTCTCATATTTGCTCGAATGTACTACTGTTTTCATATTTTTGAACTGAATTCGATGCCTTAAATCTTCGATAATCTTTTGATCAATAGAATTGTTGGCATTATGGCATGTCTGCTTGAGCCGGAGCGCGTCGGGCAGTGTCAGTTTATTTGCGATATGTTGAATAACCTCAACGGGCAAGCAGTTGAAATAGCCAGTTTGTAGCTGTTGGTCAGGTGTTGATTCTGCTAATTGCAGTGGAACTCTGGACGATAATCCTGCTTGATTACATGGAACATCGAATGGCATAAGATAGTTCTTATATTTCCCTCTCTTCTAAGTCTTAATAGAACCTGAGTTTGCGAAAAAGTTCCATCTGCGGGCGAGTGTGTGATGCAATGCAAAACCGGGATGCAAAACCGGGACATCCACAGTGCAAAACCGGGACATCCACAGCGGCAACATGCTCTCAGGCAGCCTGATCTTTGGAAAAAACGGCAGTATCCAAATGCTGTGAGCCGTCTTGCACTGATAGTCAGAGGTTTCCTTTCCGTACATTTGACACTCTACTAAATGAACTTTTCATCCCCCCTGCTGTCGAATAAAAAAGAATATAAATTATATTTTTTATTTCTGTTTTTTGTTATACGGGGGTGCAATACGCACTGAATCAGAAAAAGAGCAACCACCATCATTGCCTATGTTACCAACGACAATTGCAACGAATGTTCCGGCCGCCCACAGTAGCAGACCTCTTGAGGCTGACCATGCCGTTCAGCGTCGGTATTTCAACCGGGATATCAGCCAAATACTGGGCCTTCCTCCGGTAGTCAACAATACCAGACTCATTGGTATGGAGTATGAGTCCAACAACGTCACAGTCACAGCTCCTGGCATCGCCCTCAGAAAAGGCACAGTACTTGCGGAAACCCTCGGATGTCACTTTGGCTACCCATTAATGAGTCTGACCATTGATCAAACGGGTGGGGAGCAAATACTGGCAATACTGGAGACGGTGCTGGCACCGCTGTTATCGGAGACGCTGGTCAAATTGCGTTTATGTGAGCTGGTAGAGAAGCTGTTTGAAATGCTGGCAACCATCCCCTCAGAGACCGGCATGGCGCTGGAAGAACTGATCCAACAATACAATCGATGGCTGGAAAGCCTCGATGGGTTTGACGAGCGTACCTGTACTCTTTTGCAATTAACGGCAGTCTATGAGCCGACCTCCCTCAGACACGACCAGGGTATTAACTATGGGCTGCTGAATCAAGCGGAGGTCAGCACCTCGACCGGCAAAGGACCTCTGACATTAATAAAGATACCGGATCGGGAGGTCGGCTGGGACTATTACAAACAGACCAGCTTTTTTGTAGAATTCAAAAATATCAGACAACTTGCGAATATCCCCCGGCAAACGGAACTCTATTCACTGCTTGATGCCGCCGGTTGGTGTGAAGCAAAAGAGATCGCTACCGCTCTGTTGAGGGAGTTCGGAATAAAAACGGAACATGAAAATACACTGCCTGTCTTAATGCACTGGTCGTACAACTGTCTGAAAATAATTAACTACGGTTTTACGACCAGAACGCGTGGTGGTCAAAGAGTTATCCGCCATGTGTCTTTGTGCATCCGAGCTGGCCAGCTTCAGGAGGTGTTTCAACTGCTATCAGATGAGACCGTTAACGAGTTGGTCACAAGCATTAATAGAGATCGGGACAACGACCTGTACAAGGTCATAATACTGATATTTCTGGACTACGGTGGCTGGAAAGAATTTCCTGAAAAACGCACCGCCTATGAAAAGTTGGAGCAATGGCTGTTTCACGAAGTCCGGGAACTGTTTAAAGTCCTCAAAATAAGGCAACAGCACGGTAAACACCATGTGTATAGCCCTTTTTTATCAACTCCTTATATTGTCACCAGAGATAATGAAAAACTGATATTGCCTGATCCGGGCAAGGCAGCTGGTTACTTGCGAGATTTTGTTCTGCCCAAGCGCAATGACAAATATTATTTCCTCTATGAATTAACAACAATTAAGGAAACAAGTTATTGCGTTATCGAGTTCAGATTGCATCAGGGCAACTGTGGGGAGTTAAGTGTTTTTGATCTTCCATTCAATCATCCGGAAAGACCCTTTGACCCATCACACCTCACCGAAAATGAACAACAGATGATGGATATTCTGTTTGAAAACACAGCGGTGCAAACCTTAGACGACATCATGTGGCTCCAGAACCTTCGGTCTTTGCTTGAATCTCTACCCGATCTGGGTACTGGACAGATATAAAATTCAAGCTAGCCTCAGGGGGCGTTAATTAAAACTCAAATAAAATCATAGAAAAAATCGGTAAAAGGTGGTCAATAGAAAAGGTGGTCAATAAATGTATCAAGCCAATGTCGATGCGACTGGGGTAGGCCCACATACTGGCGATATGTCTCTCAAGACGACCAGGACTGTTTCGAGGCAAGCAACGCTGGCTTCAAAATCGTTTTGCAGAAAGGTAAGCATTGACGAGTGGGCCTTAGCCATGGGAGTCAAACGTCAAGCAGAGTGTGATAATTCTGTCGCTGCAGATCTCAGAGACAAAAGCTGCAAAATGACAGAAGCTGGCTTAACGGATCAAAACTCACTGAAAAAAACAGCTCAGAAAATTTTTATAGGTAATAGAGAGTATACGCGTCAGGAACTTTCTGAGATATCAACTAAAGAGCTTAATCTGCTTCTCAAGAAAGAAAATAGCAAGGAAGTTGAAAGTTTCGTGAGATATATTAGAAGAGCGGAAAAAAACAGGCGTCATCAAGCAGGATATAGAAAAGGGGTAATGGCTAATAAACAGGCTGTTGCCAATGAAGTGAAAATGTTGAAGTCTGAAAAAAACAGGCTGGAGTTAGAGAAGAAGTCTCTAATAATGGGAAAAAACAAGCTTGAGTTAGAGAACAGGGCTATTGTAGCGTTAAAGAACAGGTTGGAGTTAGAAAACAGATTTCTAATAACGGAAAAAAACAGGTTAGAGATAGAGCTCAGGTCTCAAATAGCGGAAAAAAATAATATTTGGAAACAATATCAAGCTATCATGCAGGGGATTGCTGTTCAACCAGGGGAAAGGTCTACTCAATAACTGTGCCAAACATGCCCATATTCGGCAGGAGGAGCTGTCAGCAGAAAGGTATCCCTACCAGTGTAGTTTGTGTCAACGTAAATCAGCCAGTCTCAAAGGCCTCAAACTTCATTTACACCGCCACCAGAATGAACTTTCTTTTATAGAGCGCAGAGGCATAGTCCTCATGGCATTGGGAGGCGGGTCAATGGCATAAAACATCACTGTGTTGGTTAACGCTTAAAGAAGTTAATGCTAACAATGAGAGTACCGACCCATTCCGGCTTCACTGATCTAATGTATGATTTCTGACTGTTTATCCGCACAAAATCAAAGCAGTAATATAACTGCATCTCAAACTGATAGGCTTGAGGAGCAGAACATGGATATTCTTGCCAATATTAACCAGGCAGAATGTAAAGCCAATTGTGGGTTTGTTGCTATGAGGGTCTTTCATTACCTGGAGAATAAAACGTTTCAGCCCATTCTTTGTGATGAATTCAATGCACCAGCACCACTATCAACACTGACTGTCTATGGCAAACTTGATGACATGTACTTGGGAAAAAAAACACTGAAACTGGAGTTGTTTGAAGGAGAACATGATGATCTGATATTTTCATGTGAGCAGAAGTTACTTGAGATGAAGCAAAATGAACACGCCATTGTCAGTTTTTCATATCAAGTGGCTGGTAAGGAAAAAGGGCATTTTTTCAATATTTACCGGAACAAGTCCACCTACAAAATCATTGACGCTATTAGTGCCATGGCCTTTGATAGATATGCCATTTGCAAAAATTTGAGTGAATACTTTCATATTAAATTACCTCGGGTTGGTGCTGATACATTGACAAAAATACAGCTTATACACTGACCGCATGGATTATATAGTATTGCATAAGCTCATTCTGAAAATGGCTGCATTTTACAGGATTAAGATAATTCCAAAGATTAAGTGCTACGGATAGCACTTTGGAGTAACTGTTGTGTGTGCCAGATCTTATGCCGAATGCATCATCACAAGCAGTGATTTGATAAAATCCTTCTTTTTGATTTCATAATCACTCACATACTGATTGGTCGACAGCCAGTTGTTAATTCTGTGCTCGAAACCACTGCGGCAAACATGGCCAGCCAATTTTTTTTGAAGAAGTGCCGTAAGCGTGTGCAGGCGTTGTTGTTGTACTTGACGATATTCAGGCAGACAGTCAGGTGTTCCGGGTTTGCCTTCAGAGTGCAGATCGATAAACTGCCTGGCTTTATTCAGGGTAAGCAGAGAGCGAATAAGCAAGCCATAAATACGCTCCTCGATATTTTGGGGGTCGTTAAAAAGAATGGTTCGTTGCAGGTCAAATACTGCCCCTCTTTGTAGTTGCCTGGTCAGCGGATCCAGGTTTTCAGCGAGGTATTCCAGCGTATCGTTCAGTAACTTTGTTTCATCAGCAAACGACAAACACAGTACCGGCCTCGCAACACCGGGAACGTGGAGGGCCAATGGTGCTGTATTTTCATGGGTTAATCGGGCGTCCACACTGACCTGAAGCCCCATGGTTTTCATACACAGATCCGCGTCCCTGAGATGAATATTGTAGGTTTTTGGTAGTTTAATCTCCGGACATCCCGGGAGTTGCCAGATGGTGATGCTTTTGGGAATGTCTGAGTCTGTGGTGTTCAGTGCCTCTAGCTTTGCAAAGAGTATTCTGGCGGGCTCCTCTGTTGAGCAGATAATGTCAATATCATTAAATAATGAGCAGTGGTCCTGTAAAAAACGCGCATAAGAACCGGTAATCAGAATTGGGGTATTGCTATAAGAAACATTGATTTCCTGAATAATCTCCAGTGTTTTCAGTGTTAGCGCATTTAACCGCAGAACCGGATTTTCCGGGAAATCCGCTCTGCCAGTTGTTGACCATTGCTTCAGAGTTTGTGCCCCATTGGTGGTAATGCCCTGAGTGGCACACGTATGGTCTGTTTCACCCCGGTATTTCGTTGTTCGGCCGGCGTTCTCTATATTGGGAATCAGGTCGGGGAGGTTATCTCTATGTCGATGTCCGGTGTTTTTTACACAATGGGCTTCGTAGCTGTATTGTTCAAACCAGAAGCCTAGATCATGGCGCAGTTTGCTTCCTTCCGGAAAACTCTGAAGACAGCCAAGTACCTGGTCCTTATGGACTTTCAGTCCATCAATAGACTGCCTCGTGATATAGCAGTGTGCCAGGAAGAAGAAATGTACGCGTGAATTCTGAAATGAGTTCCTCAGTTTTTTGATGGATTGCAACACCTGTTCTGCTGACACTTCCTGATGATCGATAGTCAATTCATTCTGCATAGCCATGAATTTCAAGATACATTGCAGCCGATGTTGCTCATCTTTGAGCGATACGTTGTTTAATAGTTGCCAGGCTTTTTGAATGATATCCTGAGCTTCGCTGGTTTCATCATATCCCTGGGATTGATTCAGCCTTTGAATCAGATACATCGTTTGTCGTGAAGAATGATCGCCAGGTACTTCATTAAATGCTTCTAGCACTTTCTGGTTATCCAGATAGTTGCCATTCAACTCTCTGGCATGCAATGCCAGTAGAGAATAAAAAATAGCTCTTTCGAGCAACCAGCCACCACGTTCATAATCCTTCACCACCGTCTCCGGTGTTACCTGCTGGCCATTCAATAGCAGCCCCTTCAGGCAACATTCTTCTTTGAAGCGTGCGATCTCAAGTGTCGCTTTGGCCGTCTGAAAATTCTTATACACCTCATCCGGGGTAACCAGCTGGCCATTCAGTACCAGTTTCCTCAGGCAGCATTCCTGCTTAAAGCGCGCTATTCCCAGCCTGCCTTCTGAACTATTCGGGAAAGCCTTAACCACAGCATCCGGTGTCACCTGCTGGCCATTCAATACCAGTCTCCTCTGGCAGCATTCCTGCATAAAGCGCGCTATTCCCAGTCTGCCTTCTGTCGTATCCGGGAAAGCCTTAACCACTGCATCCGGTGTCGCCTTCTGGCCATTCAACGCCAGGCCTGTCAGGCAACATTCTTCCTTAAAGCGCGCTATTCCCAGTTTGCCTTCCGGACTATCCGGGAAATCCTTAACCACCGAATCCGGTCTGACCTGCTGGCCATTCACCAGCAGCCCTCTCAGACAACATTGTACCCTGAAGATTGCTCTGCCCAATTTGCCTTCGGGACTGTCAGGGTAAACCGTGATCACCGCATCCGGTGCAACCTGCTGGCCGTTTAACTCCAGGCCCCTCAGGCAGCATTCCGCTTTGAAACGGGCGAGCTCCAGAGTTGCACCGGCTGCCTGATAATCCCTGACCACCTCATCCGGTGTTATCTGCTGGCCGTTCAATAACAGGCCCCTCAGGCAACATTCCGCTTTGAAACGGGACTGCTCCAGTGTGGTTCCGGCTTTCTGAAAATCCTCAACCACCGCCTCCGGTGTAACCTTCTGGCCATTCAACGCCAGGCCTCTCAGGCAACATTCTTCCTTAAAGCGTGCCAGCGTCAATGTTGCATTGGCTACCTGACAATCCTTAACTACCGTATCCGGTGAGACCTGCTGGCCACTCAACGGCAAGCCCTTCAGGCAACAATTCGCTTTGAAGCGTGCCAGCTCCAGGTAGGCTCCGGCTGACTGATATTCCCTGACCACCGTAGCTGGTGTGACTCGCTGGCCATTGAGTGGCAGCCCTCTGATGCAGCATTGTTCAATAAAGCGCCCCAGCTCAAGTGTTGCTTTGGTGGCCTGATAACCCTTAACTACCGTATCCGGTGTGACCTTACGGCCATTCACTAACTTGCCCATCAGGCAGCATTGTTCCTTAAACCGGGCCATCCCCAATTTGCCCTCCGGACTAGCCGGGAAATGCTCAACCACATCGTCCGTTGTGACCAGCTGGTCATTCAACAGCAATCCCCTGAGGCAACATTCTGCCCTAAAGCGCGCCAGCTCCAGTGGAGCCCTGACTGCCTTAAAATCATTAATCACCGTATCCGGTGAGACCTGTCGTCCATTTAACAGCAGGCCCCTCAGGCAACATTCCGCTTTGAAGCGGACCATCGCTAATCTGCACTGCTTGTTACCATCTGGTTTCCGATTGAATTCCTGAATGACCTGGTCCGGGGACACTTTTTTATTGCCGTGTAGAATGTTCTGTAAGCAGAGCTTTTGCAGAAAGAAGCCACCTCTGAGAGACGTTTTATCATTTCTATAGGTGCCAAGCACAGCGGCCGAGGAGATGTGACGTTCCTTTAATGGGTTTTTATCCCAAAAGGCGTCCTCAACACGTTTGCCGACATCCAGGGTGGGAGCTCTACCTCTATAAGACGGATGGTTTGAGACTCTTTTACCGTTAAATGTACTTCTTGAGCGATCAGGAATCCCCCTGGAACCAGCTGGCTGGGCAACACGGCCAGCAGGCTTTGGGCGGGAGTAGGTTGATGCGTTTGCTTTCAGAATAAAACCCTGTCTGGACAGTTCATGTTGAGAAGGTGAATTCGGTACAAATATTCCTTCAGCCAGTCTAATTAACAGTGGCAAGAGGCAGCACTGATGATAATTCTGCTCTTTTGGCCTTAGCTGCCAACTCTCCTTTCTCCCTGGCCAATGTTTCGCTGAAGCCTTTTCTTATGGCAGATGTATAGGCGTTTGATCTGGCATTTCTGATGGCTTTGTATGCCTTGGCTTTATCGGATGCTTCGTATTTGGCCAGGTACGTTTTGCGTTTAGCGGATGTAGCATGCCTGGCGTGCCTTTTGGCTCTATTTGCCTTGACTTCATCGGATAAGTTGTACCTGGCGTTGTTCGCCCGGCCTTGATCGGATGAAGTGTATCTGGCTTTGGACGCCTTGCCTTTTTCGGATCTGAAGTATCTGGCTCTGCTCAACTTGCCTTTTTCGGATGCTTTGTATTTGGCCTGGTATTTGGCTTTGTTCGTCTTGCGTTTTTCAGAAGCACTGGCCACTTCAGGCGCAGGTGGCTGAGGTTCATCAGAACTGGAAGATTCAGTGCCTGTAAATCCAGAAGTTACGGTATGCCCTGGCTGTTCTGTGTTTTTATTCAATGGGCGAACCACAGCAACCGGACGGGGTGGTGGCTGAGAAAAATGAGCTGATGCATTTTCAGCAAATGGTAAATGAGAAATTGAAAAGTCATTCAGTGACCGTGGAGAAGGTGGCTCCTGGTTTGTGACTTCCTGATTGAAATATTCGTCAAGGGGTGAGTCATGCCTGTGTACAGAATAACCAGCCATGCATGGCGATGAGCTGAAAATGTCGTTTAGTGTTAAAAATTCATCTGGAAAACCCTGTAAATTGGCATAAAAAAGATCGGGATCCAGGTTCAGATTGAATGTGTCCATTAGAATTATTGAACTGTTGAATTACAGCCAAAGACCACTGATTCGTATAAAAGTTCCCCCTTTCAGCATTAGTCGTTGACTCGATGAAACTGACACCGATACAGCTGGTGTAAAAAACATGCCTTGAAACGCCCTGTTTGCCCTCTCCAAAGTGGCCATTAAGTAGTTGGCCAATGGAATCGTATATTTTTGGTTTAGTGGGCAGTTACTATGCAAGGCACAACAGGTTCTATCACTCGCTGCCCAGAGCAGCGACTACTGATGTGCTGTAGAGTTCCATTCTGTACCTGAAATTCCTTAGGTGTACGCTACGACTACTCACTGCTGTCAGGTTCATGGAGGCAGGAATTATTTCAAGATAAGGTAATCACTGATGAGTTTTCTGACGAGAGTCTGTATGATAGGGACCGTTAAAAGTGATATTAGTTTTTTTATGAAAAGATTTGATGTTCCGAGCGTAGTCTCTCTGCATATCCTTCATAAACAAAAATAAAACTTCTAGCTAAACGGCTTTGCCCACAAAGTCACCCTATAGTGTTTGAATATCAGGATATGAGTATGTCTACCTCTACAGGAACCGTTAAGTGGTTTAATGACGAGAAAGGTTTCGGTTTTATCAGCCAGGAAAACGGTGGACCTGACGTGTTTGCCCACTTCCGTCAGATTGCTACCGAAGGCTTCAAAACCCTGACTGAAGGCCAGCGCGTTGAGTTTCGTGTTACTCAGGGCCAGAAAGGTCTGCAGGCTGAAGATATCCGTCCTCTGTAAAACTCAGTTTTCATTTGGGCGATCCATATAAAAGGCAGTGCTTTACGGTACTGCCTTTTTTATTGCCTGCCACAAAGGGGGCAGGAAGAACCGGTTATGCCCCTTCTGATTCACGTACTTGCTCAACATTCGTCTGCTGTCGCCCAAAATGACCTGTTCTTCAGTACTTGTCTTATGATTGGTACGGTTTGTTGATAAATTACACTTTTATGGCGGGGCTGAATCCGTCATTATAGTGCTCCCGCTGGCTCAGGCTGGTTTGGTGTTGGTTTTCAAGGGCATCTCAGGGGAGTGGTAGCATTTTCCCGGGATGCCGAGTGTTATTTGGGCAAGGCAGTCGATGACAGCAGAAGACAGTAATATTTCTGACCAGGGCATCCAGAAGCAGGAACAGCAGTTGGCCTCTGAACAGGATGTTTCCGGTTCCCCTATGAATCAAGCGCTTCCGGAAGAGGCCAGGAAAATTCTTGAGAGGCTGCATAACCGGCCGGAAAGCGACGTAATGAACTCTGAGGCGCTGCGTCTGGTGCGAATTATCTGGCCCGGTGCCTTCAATGTTTCGGATCCAAGGCCCCTTAAGATTGGTATTCACAAGGAGATGGCAGAGGCAAACCTGCTGCCTGCACACATTATTCCGGTTGCATTGCGGTTTTTTACGTCCATGGAACGCTACCTTGAGAAGATTAAGCCCGGTGCTACCCGCATTAACCTTCAGGGGCAGGCGGCAGGTCGGGTGAAACTTCGCGAAGCAGTGGATGCAGAAATCAAACTGTATACCCAGAGCAGTGATTTTGTCATAACACGGGATCGGGTCATTATTAAGAAGATTCGTTTATTGTCCGTGAATAAACAGACTTGAACGGATGCCAGTAGGCGGTCTGATTATTTTTTAATCAATCTGTCCGGGTGGCCTGAATTGACAGGTGTTTGTGAACTATCCCGAATGTTGTCACAAGTTTATCCACAAAAGCTGTGGATAAACTATATGAGCCTGTCAGCGGGCAATAATCATCAGATAGCGCAGTTGCTCCCGGTGAAGCATCCAGCGAATAAACCAGACTTGCAGTCGCAGCCTGATCCACATCTTGGAACGTGTGAATGCTGAAAGGCTCTGGTAGTGTTGGCCAAACCAGAAACAGAAACCGGAAAGGACATCATCGGTAATATCCAGAATCTCAACCTGCTCAAACCCATGCTGGTTAAGCAGGTTTTCGTAGGTCTCTTTGACGGGCATATCTTCAACCAGGAGTCCTGATATACGACCAAGCTTGTTTACCAGGCGCTGTTCCCGGCGGTCCTGAAATGGCCGGGCCAGCACCATATCGGTAAACACCAGAGTGCCTCCCGGCCTTAGTGCTTTCCTGGCATGGCTGAAAAAATGAGAGCGGGACTCCAGATGGTAAACGCAGTCCAGGCCGATTAACTTGTCGCAGCTATTCTCTGGCCGTTCTGCCAGTGACTTGTCACCACCCCGCACCAGTTTAAGCGTATTGAAATGCCCGCAATGCTCCAGTGCCTGGACCATCTGTTGCTCATCACTGGCGATTGCCGTCAGGTGCTGAACCTGGTAATAATCCAACCAGACCAGCAACTGATCATGGCTGGTGAAAGCGACATCAAGGACTTCATCCTGACTGGACAGACAGACTTTGTCGGCCAGTAACCCCGCCATTTCCGAGCAGGCCTGCCGGTATTGGGACGTGTCTCTCCAGTAACCCAGCAAGCGCCAGCCGGAGGAGGGCTGTAACGGGTTATTCAACAGCCACTGATCAACCTTCAACTCGCGCTCGCGGCTTGACGATGGCCACCAGATACGTATCAACAGTGCCAGACCCTGAGCCATCAGGCCTGACATAAACAGCCACGTCAGGAGCACTCCGAGAAGAAATGAAAGAATTGGCATAAGCTGACTTTTAATTTTATCCATGCTTTTTAATTGAGTACGGATAATAGAGAGATCATTGTGTTTTTGCCAGAGTTGTGCTTTTGCCAGAGTTGCAGTTTTGCCAGAAACCCAGGCTGTTTTTTGGGGATTCGGTGACAAACTTTATGGTGCTGAAAAACTCGGGTTTCCAGACAAAATCTGAAAACCCGGGACGTTGCCAGTTATCGTATTAACTTTAAACCTGCGTAATCTTAATCAGCAGTGCACTTTCCGGCTGCATCACTGGCATCATCAGACCTACCTGTTCAAGCAGGGCGGCGCTCATAATGGCAGGCTCTGTCATCCAGGGCGGACACTGTTTCATGTAAATATCGGAAGAACTTTTTTCCAATACCTGAACCTTATAGTCTTTTTCCGGGTCCAGGCCGGGAATTTGCACAGTGGCGGACATGGCATACTCAGGCATATCCAGCTGGGCGAACATCACCACGGTTTCCTGCTTATCGGTGCTA